>JAZUKF010000088.1:0-7013 GCA_045643165.1 Acutalibacteraceae bacterium
AAAAAATTGTATCAATCACTCCGAAGAGTGTATCAATCTTTTAAAGCTTTTCTCGCTCATTCACGATACTGACGTATCGCTTTCTTTACTAATTTCGTATCCGAAATTCTTGGTTCGTACTTCTCGTACTTCTCAAAAAAAATCTCAAGGTTCCTTTTTTCATTCGTTGTTTAATTTTCAAGGTCCGCTACGTTTCCGCTCTTTGCGGAACGTTTAATATGATATCATAATCATATTCTTTTGTCAAGGCTTTTTTTGAATTTTTTTAAAAAATTTTTCAAAGCCTTTCATATAAGCATTTTTCGGCGGTTTCAACCGTCAAATTCAACTTTTTCCGCTGTCAAAACCGTGGTTTTGAAAAGCGTGCGTATATACTATCACTGTGAATTGCAAATGTCAAGAGTTTTTTCGGAAACTTTGCAAGGCAGATTTAAAACCTTAACTCCTGCGGATTTTGCTTCGGACAAAGCCGTTCCGAATTCCGGATGAGTATCAATATTGGGAAAAACTTCTTTAATTCCGGGCATGGCGATAACAAAAGCGATATAACACTCGTAGCCTTCTTTTTGTGCTTTAATCAATTCTCTGAGATGCTTTACTCCTCTTTCGGTGGGTGCATCGGGGAAATATCCTTTTCCGTCAATTTCAAGGGTACATCCTTTTACCTCTATAAATATCTTCCTTTCACCGCATTCAAGGTAAAAATCTATTCTTGAATTTCCGTAGGTATATTCCGGTTTCAGATATGTGATATTTTTAAATAAATCGGGAGAAGTTTCAAGCCATTCCTTCACAACGATATTCGGTGCCTGACTGTCGATATTAACCAAACCGAGATTATCTTTGTAAACCGCAACCAAATCATATTTTGTTTTTCTTTCCGGATTATCCGATACACTTAAAATGACTTTTGAATCTTTGAGAAGCAACTCTTTGCATCTGCCTGTATTTTTTACATGAACCGTTTCGATTTTTCCGTCAACCTCAACATGAGCGATAAACCGGTTCGGTCGGTCGATAAACCTTGCCGAAACAATATTATTATATTCCATTTTTCTTATTTATTCCGTTTTTATTTTACATCAATTTCACAGTATCCGTTTTCCATAGAAGGTGATGAAACTGTAACCTTAATCTTTCCCGCATTCTTTGTACGCACGATTGCAACAGCCCTGCCGTAAAAAGCATGACAGGAATTTGTGCCGTATTCGTCCTCATTATTGGGATTACCGCTGAAAACTCCCATCAATTCTCCGCCGTCAACCGTACAGGATAAAATGTTATCGCAGTTTGGATTTCTGTTTCCGTCTTTGTCGCAGATCTCAATATCAAGATAGCACAAATCTCTGTTATCAGACAACAGAAAATCACATTCCGGTATTATCTTTATTCTTTCGGGTTTACCCACGGTGGACAGTCTGTCCTCGGATAAAAGTTTTCCGTCTTTATACGAACGTGTAACAAGCACTCCCGGTGAATAGGGAATATCCGTTGTTGCGATTGCCTTTACCGGTTTAACACGTCCCAATATTTTTCCGTTTAATTCAAATTCGATTTCATCCGCAGTAGAATAAACATCTGTTTTAACAGGTGTTCCGATATATTTTTCATCAAAATTCCAATTATCCGAAACATCGTACCAGTGCCAACCCGTCCCGGTCAACGTGTCGCCGTTATGGGACGGATGAGTGGTAAACGCCTTGGGAAGAGCGGAAACACTCCATATTGATTCTCTGAAATACGATTGAGGTCTTCTGAAACCGCAAAGATCAAAATCTCCCTGATAACATGTTCTGTAAGGATAATCAGCCATACACAAACCTTTCAGCATACCCTCTTTCGACCACACGGAGCGTCCTGTTCCAACCTCACCGAGATTATCCCATGCGGTCCAGGTGAAATCGCCTAAAACGTAGGGATGTTCGATCACCTTTTGCCATGAATCGTAAAATGTCAATGCATGAGTTTCAGAACCCCAGATAATCCGGTGGGGATATTTTCCGTGATCCTCCTCATAATTTTGCCAAAGATAGTTGTATCCCACAAAATCGAGAGGTTCAACAAATTTTTCCGTTAATTCCGCAACGGTCTTATCAGCAAGTTTTGAATGATAATTTTCTTTCAAATCAAGAGAAGACGGTCTGTAAGTGTAAGGACAAACCGTATTGGTAACAGGTCTTGTACTGTCAAGGCTTCTTATCAAATCCGTCATTTCACGCTGAATACGGGGAGAATCGGA
Source organism: Acutalibacteraceae bacterium (assembly GCA_045643165.1). Lineage (GTDB taxonomy): Bacteria > Bacillota > Clostridia > Oscillospirales > Acutalibacteraceae > SIG575. The sequence continues at coordinate 2,240 of JAZUKF010000088.1, forward strand.
AATGCCGATTCTTTCGATAATCTCGTTACCTGTTGAATACGAAAAAATGCAGGGATGAATTCTGTCCCGAAGCACCATATATGATAAATCACGTTTCCACCGGTCATCAAAATACAAACTGTAATCCTGAAAAGTTTTATAATGATTCCACATATCAAAGGCTTCATCCATAAGGATAATTCCTTCTCTGTCGCAAATTTCCATCATTGCCGTTGATGGCGGATTATGAGAAATACGGATTGCATTAAATCCCGCTTCTTTTAATTTCAATACTTTCCTTTTTTCCGCACAGGGAAAAGCAGCAGCACCCAGCACACCGTGGTCATGATGAATACATCCGCCTTTAAGTTTTACCGTTTCACCGTTAAGTTTCAAACCTTCCTCAACGCTCATGGTGAATTTTCTTACACCGAAGTCAAGTTTTGTTTCATCGGTTATTTTTCCGTCAACTTTAATTGTCAACAAAGAAGAGTATAAATACGGATTTTCAAGATTCCAAAGTTTCGGATTATTTATCATAAAATTTTTTCTGAAAAAATTTTTACCCTTATGCAAAGTTAATTTTTCTTTTATCTCCGCCGTTTCCGAAGAAAAAGAAAATTCCGCTTCGGTATCAATATCTGCGGTAACGGTTACTTCCATAACCATTTCCGCACAATTCTTTTTCAGATTTTCGGTATAGATAAACAAATCTCTCGGCTCAACACGGACATTTCCGCCTGTCCAGAGAAATACATCACGGTATATGCCGGCTCCTGCGTACCAACGGCTTGAGGGCTGACGGTTGTAAGTGGTAATAACCAGTTTATTAACGCTGTCGCTATGACAGTTTTCCGTAATATCAATAAGGCACGGAGTATATCCGTGGGGATGAAAACCAACCTTATCCTCATTGAGATAAACACAGGTATCGGCGTTCGCACCGTCGATATCAAGAAAAATATGTTCATTTTCGGAATTGAAGTATTTAATATATTCACCTTTACCGCCGGTAAAAAATCCTGTTCTTTCACCGCAAACAGCATGGGGATTTCTGGGCAAAGTTACGGAATAATCATGAGGCAAGTCTATTATTTTATGTTCTTCTCCCTCATGAGAAAAATACCAGTTATCCGAAAATAGTTTTTTAAGCATAACGCACCTCGTTAAACGAAAACAATTTTTATTTCTTCATCCAAACCGTAACGGGTAAATCTTTATTATAAGTTTGTCCGCAGGAAGCGTAGTCGCAAAGCATAATTTCACCGTCATTTGTTTTTAAAGAATAACATTGTTCGGAATTGAATTTATTATTTTCAGTTTCTTTGACATCTGCAAAGCCATTGTTATTTTCAATATTAACCGGCAACGACACATCTTCACCGAACTGTGAATCCCTCGCAAGAACAACAGGTCCCCGGCAAAGAGCAAAATACTTGCTGTCATTTTCGGTCATTTCTTCATCGAGTTGATAATCATTGATAATTCTCGTTTTCATATCAAGGTCAAGAGAAATAATATCTCCTTTTTTCCATTCACGTTCAACGGTAACGTATGTACCTGATGAAGCGGTAGTTTCTTCCCCGTTCACAGTTAATTTTGTACTCTTACTCCATGCGGGAATTCTTATAGAAACGGGACATTTGATATTACTTTCAAGGATTATTTCAACCGCACCGTTTTTCGGATAATCTGTTTTAATATCAAAAACGGCTTTACCGTCAGGTAAACAAATCTCGGCTTTTCCGGGGATAAAGAAATTTACAACTATTCCGCATTTACTTTTCATAACCGCAGTCAAAGGCACAAGGGCAGTACCTGCGTTTGCTATTGCCACACAGCATCCCCACCAAAATCTGTTGCCTATCAAATCCTTATGTCCGCCCACTCTTAAACCTCTCACTCCGTTGAGAAGCGGAGAGTAACTGTCAAAAGTGAACACCTGACCGGAAACAACATTTCCGTTTACATTGACCGCACCGTAAAGAGCATTGTAAGCGGATTTTTCCATTTCATCGGCAAAGACGCTGTCCCCTGTCAGACACAGCATCTGATGACAAAGTTTCATCCATGTAACCGTTACGCAGGTTTCCTGCATTATACCTTTATATTCCGGATCAAACTGATGAATTCTCGAATGGTCAAAAAGTTCATGTGTTGTACCGGCAGAACCGATAAGAGTGATATCGGAATTCATTAAGGCTCTGACAAAGTTTTCGGTTGCAACTCTGTATTTTTCAATTCCGGTAACTCTGTAATATTCAAGAAGTCCCTCAAAGCAAGACATCATTTCATACGCCTTCGTTGTGGGGTACTGATAAGGGTACAGTTTATTTTCAAAAGCCGCTTCAAAAAGATCAAATCCCTTTGCTCCGCCGCTTTCTATTATATATTCGGCAAAATCGAGATATTTTTTCTCCTTTGTCATAACGAATAGTTTTACGAAAGGTTCTAAAATCGAGGAGGAATTTATACCGAGCCAAAAATCGGATGTATCAAAAATATTTCTTTTTCCTTCGCCTTCACCCAATGTGTTTATCATATAATCGGCATGTTTTTTCAAAGCGATGATGATTTCATCCGCTAAAATTTCATCCTTGCAAAATTCAAGGAAATATTCATATCCCAGCATAATATATTTTCTGCACCATACGTCCCAGCCGAAATATTCTTTTCCGACGGAATAAGTTGAAAATCTGCCGAGATCATCCTGTGCGGTAAGCATATCCCTGCATGAGGCTTCAATGATGTTATACAGTGTTTCATCCTTTGTGCAGCAATATGTAAAACATGCACCACGCATCATTTTTCCCCAATATTCACCACGCCAGCCGTTGTCATCGTCATCTGTATTACCGATACGAAACTGGTCAACCATCAATGCCCACAAACGTGCATCTTTCAGTTGACTGTCGCAGGTAAAATCAACCATTTTTTCGGGAACGGATTTATATTTTACACTGCCTGTTTCACAGGTGAATAACTTATCTGTTTTTTCTCTGTACTCAAAAGCTGAATATTTCATACGGTACCTCGTTTACTTTCTTTTTTCTTATTTATAATAAATTTATTTATCAACAAAATCAAAACATCTGTTACGGCACACAGCACTGCCGTCAGTAAAAGAAATACGGGAACACGAACACGAACCGTATCACCCAAAATGAGAACAAAAATATAATTGATAATCACCCATGATACGGAATATGCCGATGTAATATTCCTGCTCCATCTTTGGAAAAACAAAAAGACTTTTTCGGGAACTTTACGTACGATAAAATAGCCGAAACTGATCCATGCCACAACGGCAAAAATATTCGCAAAAGCGTGAACTACGGACATTCTGCAATATGCCTCTTCGGTGGTAAAATCAGAAACTAACGGTCCTGTTTTAAATATGATTTTTGAAAGATAATACACCACTATAAGCATACCGAAGCCGACAAGACCGCAGATTTTAAAAAATTTATTTTCATCCTCGGTCTTTTTCAGCATATTCATAAAAATCCGTCCGAAAACGGGAAAAATTATCCAACCCATAAACGGAAAACCGCCTAATTGCGAAGTGAAATAAATAATACTCAAAAAAGAATTCGGAAATAAATTTGCAGTAGTATCAAGGGGACATTTAATGGACAGAAACGTATTCAAAACCGACAGAATAACTGCAATAACAGCCAACATCCAATCCTTGATTTTCAATTTTTCCGCAAGCGCTATAAACATAAAGGCAAGTCCGCTGAAAGCTAAAATTTCATCGGGAATTAACCAGTTTATCTCTCCGAAAGCCACTTTAAAAGACATAACTCTGCCGTAACAAACAAGATACGGCAACATAATAAAAACGATTTGAAAAGGCCATGAAAGGAGAAAGAAAAGCAAGCCTCTTTTAAATAGTTTATTCGGCGTAGCGTTTTTTGAAAGAACGGTGTTCATTCCGAGAATGAACATAAATGTCTGTGTACCCACCGAACTGTATGCTAATGTTTTCATTCCACGTGAAAATAAATCGGTAGGAACATCCGCTTTGGCATAAATTGTATAAAACAAATGTACCGCAAGCACGCAGACGACGGCAAATCCTCTTATCAGGTCTAATTCTTTTCTTCTGCCCACCGTCTTTATTCCCATAAGCACTCACTCCTTTAATGCGGATTTTATTTGATTATATCATTTAATAGATATTAAGTCAATTCATATCTTTTTTCTGAATTTACAAAAAAGTTACCGTTAATTAAATTTTTCATCCTTAAAAATATTGCATTTATACTTAAAATAATATATAATTGTATAGAAAAATCGGGTATTGTATTCTGAAAAGGTTGTGAATTATATGGCAGAACATTTTTTAGCAAAACGTTTAAAAGAAAACGCAATGAAAAATGATAATCACGGATATAAAGTTTATCATAACTCGGGAGTAACGGAATTTATCCCCTTCGCCGAAATTTATAACCGTTTTAAATATTATAATGAAATTGTAAAATCTTATAAAAACTCGGTTTGTATCGTTTGTCTTGATTATTCTGTTGATTATTTTTCTCTTATCATTTCTTTTTTCAACAACGGTATCGTTGCGGTTTTGTTAAGATACGATGACAATATTTCATCTGTCAGGGAAGATATGATAACAACCATAGTTCAGGTGAACCCTTATGCCGTTTTCACCACCGCTGAGGAAAGCAGTTTAGAGTATGTAAAAGAAAAAGGGGTAAAAATAATAAACATCAACAATATTCCCGTTTGCGAAGATACATTCGGGGAAAAAGACTACTCAATAGTAATGCTGACATCG
>JAZUKF010000089.1:0-2834 GCA_045643165.1 Acutalibacteraceae bacterium
AAGCACCTGCCTATGACGGTGGATTTTACAAACCAGAAAATGTACTATAACATAGCCGTTTCCATAAACGGTTCTTACAGTTCGGACGGTGTTCAGACCACGTCAAACGAATTTAAGGTTCTCAGCGGTACAAATTATGCCGTAGGAAGCAATATACCGAAAACAAACGATGCAGGAAAAACATACGCATATTTTGCATTAAAGTAAAACTAAAATATAATATTAAAAGACGGTTGTAAAAGAAAAATTTATCTTTTATAACCGTCATTTTTGTGATTATTTAATTTGATTTCTTTCAAGATATGCCGAGAAAGACCGTTCCCTACGCTTGTCATAAAATTTTGCTAAATACTTATGGAACCGAACAAAGCCGAAATTACAAATCTATTCGTCTATCATCTATACATCTGCTGTCTTATTTGTAAAGCGGTCCGTATGTAGCACAGGCTCTGTAATCCTGACCTTCCTTATCCATTCCGAAATAGTTCCAGTTTGCGGGACGGAATATTTTCTCCTCCGGAACATTGTGGAGAGAAACGGGAATACGAAGCATTGAACACATTGTAATAATATCGGCACCGATATGACCGTATGTTGAAGCACCGTGATTTGCACCCCAGTTATTCATAAGGTCATAAGCGGACTTAAATGCACCCTTGCCGTTACAGATAGGTGTAAACCATGTGCAGGGCCATGTATAATCGGTACGTTTCCAGAGAGTATCCGTTACCTCGTCGGGAAGATTTACATAATAACCTTCGCAGATTTGAATTGTGGGGCCGATACCCTTAACCATATTGATACGAATCATCGTTGCAGGCATTTCCGCACGTGTTACGAAACGTGAAGAAAATCCGCCGCCACGGAAGTAACCCATATCGGATGCACACCATGTTGTTGCTTTAAGCATCTTATCCGCATCTTCTTTTGTAACATCATACCAGGGTTTCATACAGGGCTCGCCCTTTTCGTTGCGAAGTTCACCGCAGGCATCAAGGCAGGATGCACCTGAATTGATAAGATGAATTATACCGCCCGCTTCCTTTGCATGACCTTCAAGTTCATAGCCGGAAACACGTTTAACGGACTCCGTACTCCAATGTGTACGAACATCGGAGAACATGGAGGGCTGATTTGTAAGAAGTTTCTGGAAAAGCATTGAAATACCGTTGAGAGTATCATTCTCTGTAGCAAGAATATACGGTTCTCTGATACCGTTCCAATCAAAGGATGTGTTGAGAAGAGCCTCCGCAAAGTCCGCATTCGGCCAATGGTCTGTCCATTGACGCTGTCCCTGGAAGCCTGCGGCAATAGCATTATGACCCACCATTTCTTCTTCTCTGCCCTTAGGAAGATTTTTATTTCCGTTCATAAGGTCCTTGATGATACACATCATCTTAACGCAGAATTCCCAATCCTTTTCCTTCTGTTCATCGGAATTTCTTACAAACTCCGGATTTTTGTCAAGTCCTTCGGGACAATTTTCTTTTGTCCATTTAAGAGCCTTTTTAAATTCTTCTTCATCATAAATATTTTCATCCATACGGCGAAGAATTTCAACTTCATCAACAGACTCGACACGAAGTCCCAGATATTCCTCCATAAATTCGGGACAGATTGAAGAACCTGCAATACCCATACAGATAGAGCCAATCTGAAGATATGATTTACCTCTCATTGTTGCAACGGCAACGGCACTGCGTGCAAAACGGAGAAGTTTTTCCTTAACGTCATCCGGGATATTTTCGGACTCATCAGCCTCCTGAACTTCTTTACCGTAAATGCCGAATGCGGGAAGTCCCTTTTGAGCATGAGCGGCAAGAACGGAAGCAAGATAAACCGCACCGGGACGCTCCGTGGCATTAAATCCCCAAACGCCTTTAATGGTATTAGGATCCATATCCATTGTTTCCGAACCGTAGCACCAGCAGGGTGTAACGGAAAGAGTGATATCAACGCCCTCTTTCTTAAACTGTGCGGCACATGCGGCACTTTCGGCAACTCTGCCGATAGATGTATCGGAAATAACGACCTTAACCGGCTCACCGTTTGAATATTTAAGATTTTCGGTAAATAATTTTGCGGCTGCCTTAGCCATTCCCATTGTCTGTTCTTCAAGAGATTCTCTTACTTTAAGAGGTCCTCTTCTTCCGTCAATAATAGGACGAATACCGATAACCGGATAATTGCCTATCAATCTGTTATCTGCCATAAAAACCATCCTTCCAAAAAAGAGTTATATTTTTTATTTTTATAATTATATCAAAACATTCACGAAAAAGCAACAAATCAGAACGGTTTTATATCAAAATCATAAAACGACCAATATTGTTTTCCGTCAATATCTTTTAATTTCAGTTTTGCATAGCCGATTGCGTTGTAACTGCACGGATCGCAATAAGCATTATACTTGAAATAATAATAATCACCCTTAACGATAAAATCAATTATATTGCAACCGTATCCGGAATCCGAACCGCCGTGGAAAGTAATATCGCCGTGGTCTTTTACGGTTATTTCACCGTTTATAAGTTCACTTTTCTCAGCAACCAATTCCTTTATTGCTTTTTCCGTTGCTTCCCTTGTACAGTTAAAAATATTTTCGGAGATCCATATCAGTTTTTCCTTTTTTAATGTACACAGCAAACAATCTTTTTCGTCAAACTTTGCTTTTTCTCCGGGATACTGATTATAATCACATCCGTAAAATGTAGGAAAAGAAAATTGACCGTTTAAAAACGGCTTCGGGTTTCCTTTTACGGAAACAGTAAATTGTGTTTTATCATAATCACAAGGATAATACGATGTTGATGCTCCGTCAAGAAGAGTCATCA
>JAZUKF010000090.1:0-14894 GCA_045643165.1 Acutalibacteraceae bacterium
CAATGAGATTATTTTTTTCGTAATTCTTTTCATTTAATAAAACCCTTCCCGGATACTCTCTTATTTTTTAATATTATACCAAAAGAGAAAAAAATGTCAATAAAAAATGAATACAAAATAATAGGAAATACCGTTTAGACAGCAGACAACAGATGACAGACGTATAGATAATATAGGGAACGGTCAAAACCGTTCCCTATATTTATCTACCATCTATTGTCTGCTGTCTGAAATGGGCTTGTCCTACCTTTCGGATAATATTCTGTCATACTCCTGCTGCAACCAATCCCTTGCTTCGTTCACGCCCTGCTGTGAAAAAGCAAAAACCTTTTCGGTCAGCAGAGAGTCTTCCGTTTCGCAAATTGCATTTATCCCCACATAATACTGTGCTTTTACAACATTTTCCTCATTCTCGTTTTGAGCAATAAACACGTTGTACAAAAATTCTTCATCTGTAATTCTGTGATTATCCTTAAATGCTGCGGAACCGCAAAAGGGATTACTCTTTCCGCCGATATCCATTCCGCCCTTTAAATAATCGAAATACTGTACTTTAATTTCAGCCATAATTCTACCCGCTTTTATAATATATTACATAAATTATACATCATCAAAAAAATCATGTCAATAATAAGAAAAAAATTGAAGTTTTCTTTATAATGTGATATACTGTAAAATAAACCTATTTCATCCGAAAGGAAGAATAAAATGAAACTTCTTGTTATCGACGGCAACAGTTTGATGAACCGTGCTTTTTACGGAATAAAACTTCTCAGCAATAAAAAAGGTCAATTCACCAATGCGGTTTTCGGATTTATCAAAATGCTGAACAATCTTAAAAATGAATGTTCTCCGGACGCAACCGTTGTGGCATTTGATTTGAAAGCACCCACGTTCAGGCATAAAATGTACTCGCAGTATAAGGCGGGGAGAAAGCCCATGCCTGATGAACTGCGTTCACAAATGGTAATAATAAAAGAACTTCTCCCCTGTCTGGGATGTCATATCCTTGAAAAAGAGGGATGGGAAGCGGACGATATTCTCGGAACGCTGGCGGACGGTGCGAAAGAAAACGACCGTTGTTTCATTGCCACCGGCGACAGGGACAGTCTTCAACTCGTCAGCGAAAAAACAACCGTTTTACTTGCCACAACAAAACTCGGTAACGTGGAATATACACCGAAAAAAATTATGGAAGAATACGGTGTTACCCCCATTCGGATGATTGAAATAAAAGCACTTATGGGAGATTCCTCGGACAACATACCCGGTGTTGCCGGAATAGGTCCCAAAACCGCAGGAGATTTAATTAAAGAATTTAACGATATTGAAACTCTTTATAAAAAAATCGACGAAGCAAAAATTTCCGACAAAATGCGTCAGAAACTTCTTGACGGTCATGAAAGTGCGGTGCTCAGTAAAGCATTGGGAACCATCAGCACAAATGCTCCCGTTTCAAAAAATTATGAGGATTATCTTAATGCCGAAAAGGATGAAAATAAAGCGGTGTCCATCCTCGCTTCTCTTGAAGCATTCAGCCTTATTGATTTGCTGGGACTTAACGCAAACAGCGTTCCCGATAATAATACAGAAGCGGAAAAACTTATTTTTTCTTATAAAGATATTACCGTCGGTGAGGGTGAAAAGATAATCGAAAATGAAACTCAGTTATATTTCCTCTGTAAATTCAATCTAACGAGCATTTCCGATTTTTATTTTTCTGTGAATGAATGTGTTTATCATATTTCATCGGGAGAAAAGGATTTTTCTCAATTCATTAACAGAATATTATCCGATAATTCAATAGAAAAATATTCCTGCGACAGCAAAAAATTATATACCTACGCCATAGAAAAATCCATTGAAATAAAAAATCTCCGTTTTGATGCAATTCTTGCGGGATATATTCTCAACCCATCTTCAAACGATTATTCCGTTTCAAGATTTTCCGCAGAATACGGCATTAAAATCTCTGTGGAAAATGCTCCGGAGGAAATATACTGCGACTGTGCAATGCTTAAAGCGGTTTGCGAAAGACTTTCAAAGGAAATTGCCGAAAACGCTCAGGAGGATTTACTTCATAACATTGAAATGCCTCTTGCGGAAGTCCTGGCTTCCATGGAACTTGAAGGCTTTAAGGTTGAGCAGACCGGTATCGAGAATTTCTCCGAAAAACTTCAAAAAGATATTGAGATTTTGCAGGATGAAATTTTCTCCCTTGTGGGATATGAGTTTAACATAAACTCCCCGAAACAATTAGGCGAAGCACTTTTTGAAAAATTAGGTTTACCTGCAAAGAAGAAAACGAAAAGCGGTTATTCCACAAATGCGGACGTGCTTGAAAGCCTTGAATATGCTCACCCCGTTATACGTATGATACTTGATTACAGAAGTTTCTCAAAACTTAAATCCACCTACTGCGACGGACTTTTAAAGGTTATTTCCGATGACGGCAGAATTCACTCCACCTTAAATCAGACGGAAACGAGAACGGGCAGAATTTCTTCCGCTGAACCTAATTTACAGAATATTCCCGTCAGGTCGGAACTCGGCAGAGAAATGAGAAAATTCTTTGTAGCGGAAGATAACAACATTCTTGTTGATGCGGACTATTCACAAATCGAACTTCGTGTTCTTGCTCATATTGCGGACGATGAAGAAATGATACGGGCATTCAACAACAACTGCGATATTCATACAGCCACCGCCGCACAGGTTTTCAATATGCCGGACAATCTTGTTACCCCCATAATGAGAAGCCGTGCAAAAGCGGTAAACTTCGGTATTGTTTACGGAATAGGTGCATTCTCATTAGCCAAAGATATCGGTGTTACCCGAAAAGAAGCGGACAACTATATCAAAGGCTATCTTGAACATTACAGCGGTGTAAAAAAATATATGGATGATGTTATAACCTCCGCAAAGGCTGACGGATACGTTACAACCCTTTATAACAGAAAAAGATATCTCCCGGAATTGACGGCATCAAATGCAATGCTTCGTAATTTCGGCGAACGTGTTGCACGGAATATGCCTATTCAGGGTACTGCGGCGGATATAATAAAAATCGCAATGATTCGTGTTTACAACCGTATAAGAAATGAAAAATTAAATGCCCGTCTTATTATGCAGATACACGATGAACTTATCATAGAATGTCCCGAAAATGAAAAGGATGCGGTAATGACTCTCCTTAAAGAGGAAATGGAAAACGCCTGTGAAATGAAGGTTCATCTTGATGCGGATGTTCACTTCGGAAAAACCTGGTATGATGCAAAGGGATAAAAAATGAACATTGTATTTGTTTGTACGGGAAACACCTGCAGAAGTCCAATGGCAGAGGGCATTTGCAGAAAAATCCTTAAAGAAAAAAATATAGATAATATTTCTGTTTCAAGTGCCGGAATATCGGCTTTCCCCGGAGACGGTCCGAGTGAAAATGCCGTTATAGTCTGTAAAGAAAACGGAATAGATATTTCTTCTCACAAAGCAAGGAAAATCAATATGTATTTAATTGATGAAACCGATGTTTTCATCTGCCTTTCACAGTCCCACAAGTCGGCATTATCTCCCTACTGCGAAAAAGGAAGTCTTATTTTATTGAATGACGGAATTTCCGATCCCTACGGCGGCGACTGTGAAGTTTACAGAAAATGTTTCAACGAAATTTATGACGGCGTTCTGAATTTTATTGAAAAACTTTCAAATTATGTTTTTATTCTCCCCTTTTCAAAAGAGTTTGTAAAAGATGTTGCGGAACTTGAAAAAGAATGTTTCACAACACCCTGGAGCGAAAATCTTTTAAAAGAAGAATTATCTTCGGAAAATTCTTCTTTCTTTGTTGCGGTAAAGGACGGAGAAGCAATCGGTTATATCGGAACAAAATCGGTATGCGGTGAATGTTACATTACAAATATCTGCGTAAAAAAAGAGCGGAGAAAAACGGGAACAGGCAGTCGCCTTTTAGAAAAAGCAATACTCAAGAGTCTTTCCCGCAATGATGAATTTATCACATTGGAAGTCAGAAAAAGCAACGCCGACGCCATAAGACTTTACAAAAAATTCGGGTTTGAAATACTCGGTGAAAGAAAAAATTTCTACCGTTTACCTGATGAAGACGGATATATTATGACAAAAAAGTTTTAAGGAAGGATTTAATTTACAGATGAAAATTCTCGGAATTGAAAGTTCATGCGACGAAACAGCCGCTTCCGTTGTGGAAGACGGCAGAACCGTCCTTTCAAATATTGTGGCTTCACAAATCAAAGAGCATATCGTTTACGGCGGAGTTGTGCCTGAAATCGCATCAAGAATGCACGCCGAAGCAATCAGCACCGTGGTTTCCGAAGCTTTAAGCGAAGCAAATTGCAGTTTAAAAGATATTGATGCCATTGCGGTTACATTTGCTCCAGGTTTGATAGGTGCTCTCCTTGTGGGTGTAAACTTTGCGAAGGGACTTTCCCTTTCCTCCGGAATACCTCTTGTACCGGTGCATCATTTAAGAAGCCATATCGCTTCAAATTATATCACCGATAAAAACATTGAGCCCCCCTTTCTCAGCCTCGTTGTCAGCGGAGGACATACCCATATTATCGACGTGAAAAGTTATACGGAATATACTATCATCGGTAAAACACGTGATGATGCGGCAGGTGAAACTCTTGATAAAGCCGCCAGAACGATGGGACTTCCCTATCCCGGCGGAGTAAATCTTGACAAAGCGGCAGCAGGAGGAAACAAAAACGCCTTTGAATTTCCTCATCCGAGAGTTGACGGAAGTCCGCTGGATTTCAGTTTTTCAGGACTTAAAACCTCGGTGATAAATACAATTCATAAATTCAATCAGAAAAACGAAGAATACAGCATAAAAGATTTAGGTGCAAGTTTTCTCGATGCAGTTGTTTCCTATCTTATCGGGAACACAGAGAAAGCCGCCGTCGAAACGGGACATAAAAAAATCGTCCTTGCCGGCGGTGTAAGTGCAAATTCCGTTTTGAGAAAAGAAATGAAAAATCTTTGCGATAAACATTCATGGGAACTTTACTGTCCCGATTTAAAATATTGCGGTGATAATGCGGCAATGGTTGCTTCCCAGGGGTATTATGAATTTATAAACGGACACACCGCCGATTTATCCCTTAATGCCTATGCAACGATGCCCATAGATTTAATAAATTATTGAAAATATATCTTGATAATTTGAAAATAAAGTAGTATTATATTTATCCTGTCGGAAATGTATGTAAAGACAGGTAAATATATTGTGATGCCGTAAATATTTCGGCTCTGATTTCTGTTCTGTACGGAGGTATAATAAATGAACATAGTGATTGTAGGATGCGGTAAAATCGGTTCAACAATTCTCGGCAGTTTGCTGGGTGAAGGTCATAACATTGTTGCCGTTGATAATGACGCATCCGTAATCAAAGAAATATCAGACCAATTTGACTGTATGTGCGTCTGCGGAAGTGCAACGGATTGCAACATCCTCACCCAGGCGGAAGTGGGAAACGCAGAACTTTTTGTTGCAACAACAGGTTCGGATGAACTTAATATGCTTGCATGTTATTTTGCTAAGAAAATAGGTGCAAAACATACCGTTACAAGAATACGTGATCCGCAATATAACGATTCAAACATATCTTTTCTCCGTTCACAGTTGGGGATTTCAATGATACTCAACCCCGACCGTCTTGCGGCACAGGATATTTTCCAAATTCTTATGCTTCCCGGTGCTGTAAAGGTGGAATCATTTTCAAAAAGAAGCCTCATTATGGTTGAACTTGATTTGCATGAAAATTCCCCTCTTTGCGACACACCCCTTATGGAACTGAAAAAGAAAGTTAATCTTGATTTTCTCGTTTCAGCCATCCAAAGAGATGAACAGGTTTTCATCCCCAACGGAAACTTTGTTCTCAAAGAAGGGGATCATATCGCCATTGCCGCCGAATACGGCACTCATCAGAAAATACTGAAAAAATTAGAATATGCCAACAAAAAGCAGTCGAGAAACATTATGATAATAGGTGCAAGCAGAACGGCATACTATCTTTCAAAAATGCTTACGGCTTCCGGATGTTCCGTTAAAATAATCGAAAAAAACCACGCACGTTGTCAGGAGTTCAGCGAGGTTATGCCAAGCGTAACGGTCATCTGTGCCGATGCGGCTGACCAGGAGGCTCTCAGCGAAGAGGGAATTACATCCATGGATGCGGTTGTTTCCCTTACCGGTATGGACGAGCAGAATATTCTGTTTACTTACTATGCTTCCTCCCGTGGTGTTCCGAGAACTATCGCAAAGGTGAACAGAACGGAGCTTCGTCCTATTGTGAAAAAAATGGGACTTGATAAAATCGTTTCATCAAGAATGACCGTTTCCAATGTGATTATCCGTTATGCAAGAGGTCTCCATAATTCTATGGGATGTAAAATGGAAACTCTTCATCAGATTATGGACGATAAAGCGGAAGTTTGCGAATTCCTTGTTGATGAAGGCTTTGAGAAAAAAAATGTTCCCCTTAAAGAATTAAAATTAAACGAGGGCGTTCTGATTGCCGGTATAGTAAGAGGAAAAACAACGGTTATACCCGGCGGTGATGATGTTATTCAGGTAAATGACAGAGTTGTTGTAGTGGCTCAGGGACGTCATCTCAATGCACTTTCCGATATTATTTCCGTCTGAGAGGTTTAATAAATGAATCGTAGAATGATACTGTCAACAGTGGGTATGATGATGACATTTGAATCTATTTTACTTGTCATCCCCATTATCGTAGCCTTGATTTTTCACGAGGCAACCGTACATTTTTTCCTTATCAGTGCCGGAATTGCACTCTTTTTGGGACTAATTGCAAATTTAGTGTCAAAACCGAAAACGAAAGTTATCTATGCCCGTGAAGGTTTCATTATTGTTTCACTTTCATGGATAATGCTTTCGCTGATTGGTGCTTTACCCTTTTTCATCAGCGGTCAAATTCCCAACTATATTGATGCCGTTTTTGAATCCGTTTCGGGATTTACCACCACCGGTGCTTCTATCCTGGACGGCGACAAGTTGGAAGCCATGAGCAAGAGTATGCTGTTTTGGAGAGCGTTAATTCAATGGATGGGCGGTATGGGTGTTCTCGTTTTCGTTGCAGCAATTTTACCGGGATTTTCCGACAGAACAGTTCACATTTTAAGAGCGGAAATGCCCGGTCCCATTTTCGGTAAACAACTTCCCAGAGCGAAGGATACCGCAAGTTTTCTTTATAAAATCTATATCGCAATGACACTTGTTCAGATTTTCCTGCTCCTTGCAGGAAGAATGCCTGTTTTTGACAGCATTGTTCTGTCATTCAGTTCCGCAAGTACCGGCGGATTCGGAATAAGAAGCGACAGTATTGCATCATATTCACCCTACTGTCAATGGGTAATAACGATTTTTATGCTTCTTTTCGGTGTAAACTTTAACCTGTACTATCTCCTTCTGACAAGAAGATTTAAAGCGGCACGTCAATCCGAAGAATGTTGGTATTACCTCGGTTTTGCAGGTATCAGTATTGCGTTGATAAGCACAAATATTTACCGTATGTACGGCAGTCTTTCCGAAACCGTCCGTGCATCGGCGTTCCAGGTGGCATCGCTGATAACTTCAACGGGATATTCTACGGTTGACTTTGATTTATGGCCGCAATTT
Source organism: Acutalibacteraceae bacterium (assembly GCA_045643165.1). GTDB lineage: Bacteria > Bacillota > Clostridia > Oscillospirales > Acutalibacteraceae > SIG575. Next base: position 7,679 of record JAZUKF010000090.1, read on the forward strand.
TCCAAAACACTTTTAGTTATCATTATGCTGATAGGTGCCTGTGCAGGTTCAACCGGCGGCGGTATGAAAATATCCAGAGTTGTGATACTTATCAAAATGTATGTGCGTGAACTCAAACACATGGTTCGTCCCCGCTCGGTAAACTCCATACGGTTTGAGGGCAAAACCATTGACGGAACCACAGTAAAAAATATCAGCAGTTATCTCGTAATTTACAGCCTTTGCATTATAATTATCACCTTGATTTTAGGTGTTGAAAACCATAATTTTGAAACAGATGTTACCGCTGTAATATCATGTTTCAACAATATGGGACCGGGTATGGCGTTGGCGGGGCCAACAGAATCTTACTCGTTTTTCTCACCCGTTTCAAAAATCGCTCTGTCCTTTGCAATGCTGTTGGGAAGACTTGAAATTATGCCTATGCTGATACTCTTCTCCCCCATCACATGGAGAAAAAAATAAAAGTTTTTAAAGAGTATTATTAACTGTTGCTTTCGGCACAGCCCAAAATGTATACAACAAATATATTAAAAGACGGTTGTAAAAGTTTTATCTTTTATAACCGCCTTTTTGTTATTGTATTTGATTTTTTTCGGAACGGTCAAGACCGTTTCCTACGCTTTGATTTCAAAAACATACCTCATCACTGTTGTTATTAAAAAAGACTTTTTTTATTTTGTGCTGTCTTCGTTTTTCGACTTCTGATCAAGAGTTTTCAAAATTGTTTTTTTAACTTCGTTGGTTTTTACCTCAAACTCATCATAGAGGCGATCCCATTCCGCATATTCCGATTGTCCCCGTTTATCAGTTAAATCATAATGCAAATCAATGTACTCGGAAACGAAGTCTGTATATTTTTCAGCACCAAAAACATTGACGTGGCTATCATGATACAGGTCCGTCGAGTAATCTAAACCTATATCTTGATAATAATCATTGGTATTAAGAAAACTAAATCCGTTTTCTTCAATAACTCGCTTCATATAATTATATTCTTCTTTGTGTTCTTCTGTTTGACAGTAAGAATGAACTATGAACAAAACGGTCAATTTTTCCTGTTTACAATATTCAATCAAATCAAGAAACAGATCATTAACTTCATCAGGAATGATAGTTTCTTTGGTAACAGATGAATAATCCGTAAAATCAAAAGGCTTTGTTTTATCCATAAAATAAAATCCTTTTAACGGATTGGCTTTTTTATTATCGTATAAATCAATCGGAGCGAGTGATCGTGTTTTGATACATTCTTTAATGCCGGTCGCAACATCAATCCATTTTGAATGATACTTTATTAAATCGAAATGATAAGAAAGTCTGTCGGAAACATCTTTTACGCTTGCATTTATAAGATCAAATCTGTTTTTTGAATACAGCATATGATCTGTACCGTTTCTGATCGGTACTTCATAATACATATTCGGTGTATCTATCTCATCGGAATAAGCTTCTTCACCATATTGAAAAGGTCGTAAATCAATCAGCCACAATTGTGGATTTTGAGTTTTGCGAACTTCTTTTATATAATATTTAACTGCTTGCGGAGTAATAGTATTGTTGGCAAAGTTATAAGATGTAAATCCGTATTTATTCCACGAACGCAAAGGTTCCCAATAAACAAAGCAGGCACTACCGCCGATATAGACCATATCCAACGAGTTGGGGGATTCGCTGTAAAAGCCGACAAGATTGTCGTTATCCATCCCGGTAGGACGCAACAGGTAAGAAACCTGAATAAATGATATCATCAAAAGTACAATGATTATGGCAGATATGACAGATAAAATAATTCTTTTCACCTTCATTATCAAAATCCTCCATAGATAAAGTCAGCGGCATTGTAACCCGGTCCATATACGCCAAAAATCAATATCAGATAAACAATGACGCAAATACACATAATCTGAAACAAAATCGGTTTTCCCTTAAGCAGGGTGTCCAATCCCTTTCCCTTCTTTTTTAATACACTTTCAAGAATAAATAATGCAAAACTGAACGCTAACAGTGAACCCATAAAATAAATATTAGACCAACCATAATTATTTATAAAAGAAATAATTGCCCTTTTCACTGTTTGCAAATCAGTAATCCACAAGGGTGAAAAAATGTTGCGAAGCATTTTCAGACAATCCTTAACGGAAACAAATTTAAACATAATTGCACCGACAGCGTATATCAGCGTAGTACGTAAACGCTGAAACCATATCCAAACAATGTTTTCTGTATTAAATTCAGATGTAATCTTTTGAAAAAGAGGAGAACACCATTCGCCAATGACAATTACACTCCAGAACCATATTCCTTCCATAATATAATTCCACCAACCGCCATGCCACAAGCCCATACAGAGCCACAAAATCAGCATGGCAATATGTGTAGGAATTTTTTTCGCTGCATTTTTACCTAATTTCTTTTTGCACCGTTTCGTAAGTCTGCTCCATTTTCCGGAGCGAAGAATCGGGTACATCACATAATCTCGTAACCACAGTCCCAATGTAATATGCCATCTCTGCCAGAATTCCTGGATGGTACGGGAAGAAAACGGAAAATTGAAGTTTTCCGTCATTGTAATACCGAAGCATCGTGCGGTACCGATTACAATATCCATACATCCGTCAAAATCAACATAGATTTGAATGATATAACCAATCATTCCGAAAAATGCGACAGGTCCTGTCCTGCCGGCATCTTTATCTAAAAAATACGGAATAATTTGTGCAATATTTTCGGCAAGAACAAGTTTTTTAAAAGTTCCGATGATAATTCTGATAATGCCGGAACGGATATTGCTCCAACTAAAAGAATGCTGTTCAAATAATTGATCGCTTAATTGATTGTATCTGCTGATAGGGCCGGAAACCATTTGAGGAAAAAACATGGTAAACAGTGCCAACTTACCGGGATTTCTTTGCGGTTCTGCAATACCCCAATAGCAGTCCGCTAAATAACCGACAATTTGTAAGGTATAAAAACTTATTCCCAAAGACGCAAGCAGATTTAAAGACAACGAAACATGTTTGCCCGAAACAACGGCAATGACATTTTCGGTACTCATTAAAACAAAGCCGGAGTATTTCAGCACAGCCAATACTCCGATATTGGAAATAAGTCCGATAATCAGCCATTTTTTTGCTGACTTTTGCTTTGAGCAATCGTTACATTCTTTGATTTTCAGTGCACAACCCCATGTAATAAAAACAGAAAACAACGGATAGATTATTGTCCACGGTGTTCCGACAAAACAATAAAAGGCGATACTTGCCGCCAATAAAACACACCATTGGAATTTGTGCGGGATTATGTAATACAATAAAAGTGATACTATCACAAACAGATAAAAACTTGCGGATACAAGTGACATAAGATTTCTCCATTCAGCCGATTTACGATCTTATTCTGAAAGCCCAATTCTCATTTTGGCTCGGCATACTTTTTTGTTATATTGATTTATAATGACAGCTTTTAGCCAAATAACCTTAAAATTCTCATCCTTTTGAACGACCACGCCTTTAATCGTCAGTGTATCACCAACATATACCGGCTTTACAAATTCGGTTTCCACGGTGTGTATCAGACTGTATTTTCCCGGTAAGTAAACACCTGCTAATGTTGATAAGAAAGATGCCGTGAGCATTCCGAAAGCTACTCTGTCGGGATGCCCAACGCTTAAAGCATATTCTTTATCATTATGCAAAGGGTTTACATCACCTGTGATTTGACAAAATGCCGAAAGCATTTTCTCCGTAATCGGTACGGTAAATGTTTCTTCCATGCCGATATCAATTTCAGAAAAAGTATATTCATTCATTGTTTTCTTTTATCCAAAAACCTTTCTTAAAAATCGGTAACTTCTTACAGACATTTACAATGTATAACAAAATAATGCTGATAAAAATTGTACCGACATAATAAACTGTTAATTTGATTTTTGTATCTGCATTTGGCATTACAAGATTAATCAATGAGCCAACTGTCCAGTGAGAAAGATACATAGGCATTGTAATCTTTCCGATGAACAAGATAAACTTGTTTGAGGTGTTGGCGAGTATGCAATGACCGGAAAGAACGTTAACGGAAAATAATATAAATGCAAATAATATAAATCGGTTTGCTTTCATATTAAAATATGTCAAAAAAATGACGGATAAAATACAAACCACATTGACAAAATGCATTAACACATTAGCGATGGGCTTGATTTTTAATGTTCTTATAAAGTCTACTATCCCGTACACAAATCCGCCGATCAATAAACAAGCAAAGGCTCTGATCATATCATGCGGCCAAGACCGCAAACAGGATACTCCGACTGCCCCATAATAAACAACAGGAAAAGTCCCTGCAATAATATAAAACACATATCTATTCTTAATTTGAATCAATAAACAGAATATGGGAAACACCAAAAACATCGCAGAAAGATACCAAATCGGTTCAACCATGGGGGTACTGTTTGCTGCTGCAGAAGAAAGCAAACAAATTTCAAAGGGCATTGAATCAAGAAGGCTCCAAATGAAACCTCTTGACAGTCCGTTCTTTAAAAAAAGTAAAAAATATTCACTCAGTGTTGCAATAACAACGAAAGGGATAAACGGTTTAAACTTGTTAAACGAATAGCAAAGTGCCTCTTTACCAAATTGACTGTTATCGTTATGAAAATCAAAAAAATGCTTCACCGTAAAATATCCGGATAGAATAAAGAAAAACTCTACAAATATCCAAGCCAGATCAAACGGATGTGCAGTACCCAACCCAATATGATAAGTATGGTGAGCCATTATAAGTAAAATTGCAACAAAACGACTGATTTCAATTGTACCATTTTTAGTTTTCAACATTATTATATTTTCTCCAATATATCCAGCATTTCACCGACATTTTTCATTCCGAGAACATCTTTCATGCTAAATTTAAAATCAAATGCATCTTCTATTTCGGAAACCAATGTGATATGTGTCAAAGAATCCCAATCCTCAATATCTGCCGCTGTTGTTCCTTCTCCGATAACAATGGTATCATCGTCAAAAACATCTCTGAAAATTGCTGTAACCTTTTCTAAAATCTCATTTCTTGTCATAATTATTTACTCCTTTTTATTTAATAAAAGTTTTTTCGGGAACATAGTTTTCGGTGTGGAGAACATACTTGTTATCGCCGATATCTTCAAATCCGTGTTTCGGATAAATATCTGCAACCATTGTGTTTTTCGGTGTTTTCAAGTATTCTCCGATAACGGTGTCAAATCCGTTTTCTGTTGCAATATTTGCAATGGAATTGATGATATATTCTTCCATTCCTCGTCTTAATACTCTGCAACTCATAAGCCAGTTTTCAATAAACAATGTATGAGAATCAACTTTTTTCAGTATCAAGACACTGATCAACCCGTGATCTCCGAATTTATCCCTGAGCATAAAATACCGGGTGATATAATCCGGGTTATTTGCATAATCGGTAATATCCTTTTCCGTGCAACGCACCGTTCTCAAGTTGAACTGATTGGAACGCTGTGTCAGTTGGGCGATGCGTGGGGTTTGAAATTCATCAAACGGGTTTACCGTTGCAATCATTTCCAAACTTATCAGATAGTCATCGTATGACTCGAAGCTCTTTTCAAGGCTCTGCCTTTTCATCTCCGATTGATATTGCTGTGTCCTGTCCTTATCGCCCTCGGAAAACGAGGCTGTTTCAAAAAGATTGAGCGATTTCAGATAACTGAGATAATCGGACGGATCCTCAGGCAGTTCCGGGACGGTAATAAGCGGTATCATAGAACGTACAAGGTTTCGTTCAAAAGGATTATCATCCAAAAATACAATACTGTCCATACCGATATTCAGCGTCTTTCGGATGTTCATAATGTTTGTAGCCTTATCGTCCCAATTTGCAACAAAAACAGAGATATCGTCCAAATGCAAAATCATTTCGGGATGATGTTCAAACGGCTCTTTTGCCGTATCTTCGTTATTCTTACTGCAAACGCAAAGAATGATACCACGTTCTTTTAATGACTTCAACCAACGTTGCAAATCCTCAAAGGCATGACCGACACCGAGTTCTCCGATTTGAATACCGTTCAGACCATCATCCCCTATTACACCGCCCCAAAGAGTATTATCCAAATCACATATAACACATTTTTTTAAACTACCGCGAACAGAAGAAACAACATCATAAATATTCTTTGCAACTTCCGGCAATAGTTCCGTCGTGATAGGCATCTTTGCGGCATAATACAATTTATTGTCTTTGACTTTTTGCTGACCGTACACGGTCTGAATTCCATTCAAATCTATCAAAAATACATTTTTGATTTTTTGGCAACCGCAAGCAAGCAGGTAATTTAGCTTCTTAACCTGAAATAAAAAAGATTCAGGCGTTTTCAATGCATAGTTTCCGAAAATACGGTCATCGTTTTCAATAAACAGGAACTGCAAAATATTTGTCTGCATCTGAATATTTATCCTATCCCAATAACCTGAAATCCTCTCATACATCTGCTCGGCAAAATTTTGTTTATCCGAACATTCCGAAAATGCAATTTCAAGTTTTTCGGAACACATAAATATCAATGTAAAATCCGGATGTTCAGAATAAAGTTCTGACTGCGTGTCCAAAATCTGTGCGTCAATCAAGTTGTAATCAATATCAACAACATCAATCGGCAATTCTTTTAATGAGAAATACCCTTGAATTGCTGTTGCGAGATGTTGCGTAGCACAGTCGCCCATCAAAACCATTTTGGATTTAACCGGATTAGATTTTGCAGCTTTTGCGGCTTTTTTTAACTGCAAAAAAGATAAGTCAGTCATGATTGCCGCCTCCAATAAAATTGATTATCTTTGGAGCTATGGAAACTGAATCCAGCCCGTTTTGTTCACGCACTTCGGAATGTGTTCCATATCCTTTGGCAAATTGATTACATATACCTATTCTCAAAAAATCAACGGATATTTTTTCTTCTGTTAAAACTTCCGCAACAGCACTACCCAAACCACCGGTTATACTATGTTCTTCCACGGTAATAACCGTTTTTTTATTTTTGGTTTCGTCGATAATACGGTTTCTGTCAATCGGCGAAACCGAATACATATCTATTATTTCGGCAGACAGTCCGTTTTCATACAAAATATCTTTTGCCTTAATTACTTCCGGAAGTATTGTTCCGCACGAAAAGATTGCTATATTTGAGCCGTCTGAAACAATTTGACTT
>JAZUKF010000091.1:0-4946 GCA_045643165.1 Acutalibacteraceae bacterium
ATAAGTATTTTTTTCATTTCTTTTTCCTCCTGTAATTTAATTTGAAATTATACAACTGTCATCAATTCCGAACATTTTTCCCTCATCTGTTATTTTATATAACAGAACGGAATTTTCAAATGTGTTTGTGTTTATAAGAACAAATCCTCTGCTCTCAAATTCTTCCGATTTATCGGCAGAAATATTGATAAAATAAATAAGCGGTGTACTTTCGGAATAATCGTCGGGATTATACGAACAAACATTTGTAATATTATTCTTAATGTCCTTTGAAACAGTAATTGTGTTTTTCCACGAAGGCTCAATTTCAAAATATACGGATTCGTTGATATAATATCTGTACTTCCCGATAGAATTAAGTCTTAAACCTTTATTACCGTTAGAAACTCTGCACCAATTTGTATAGAATAAACCGTTAGTATTTTCGCCTGTTACGGAACTGCCCACAATAGGTACCTGAACCGGTATTTCTATCATACCGTCTCCATTTATATCGTTTGATAATATTTTCAATGAACGCAAAGATGCGAAAGCGGTTTTTGTAGACTCATCAACAAGCATGGTTTTAAGTGTTGACGAAGCGGCATCCCAATACAAAACTCCCGTTACATACTGACCGTTACTGTTCAGATAATCGTATATCACACGAAACGGAATCTTGGTACTCTGAGGAAATTCATAATGACATTCTTCAAAATTGACTATATCCTTTGAAAGAGATACAATGCTAACATTTGAATAAGAATATTCGTTAATCTTAACAAATTTCGCCATAGAAGAATTATTCTTATCCTCGTAATCGGATGTTATCAAAAACAGCTCGGATACCCTGTCATTATCTATATCAACATAGTTCATTGAAATATACGATTCACGGAAAATCAAAGATACATTTCCTTTTTCGTTCATCTTATGAACTGTAATTACATGACTGTCGATATAACTCCACGTTGTTACAATTTCAAAATATTTACTGCCCTCCGAAAGAGATATAACAGATATCGTTTCAACATTGTTTCCGTAGTTATCAAAATCACCGATTGATTGCCATTTATTGTCAACCTTTTTAAGAATATTCATATGAACATCGGTATCATTTGAAACGGTAACGTAATAGATTATCGCTTCATCAGCACCGTCGCTGTCAATATCGAAAAGCGTAACCGCAGAGGAAAACTGAGAATTACTGTCAGACGGGTTGACAAGAACAATGTTTTCCCCGGCTTCCTTCAAAAGGACATTTTCAAGTTCAACGCTGGATTTAGGCGGTCTTAGAAGTTTATCGGCGGAAATGATGGAAAAAGAACATCCGTTCAAAGACAAAAGCATCGCAGAAATTATTATTAAAGATGTGAACAAAAATGCAACCTTCTTCAACGTTAACGCCTCTTTTCCGATTTAATCTCTGATATTATACCACAACTATATTTATATGGCAATAATAAAAGGGGTAATTCTTAATAATTTTTAATATTTTACATTTTATTAATACTATATTCTAAATAATATATTTATCTTGACAAAGAAGGCAAATAGATATAAAATAAAGTTTGTTAAAAAATTAAACAAGTTTACCTGTAAAAAAATCGGAGGGCAAATAAATGGGTTACACTATCAGCGAAAAAATCATAAAAAATCATATTGTTGACGGGAAGTTTGAAAAAGGAACGGAAGCGGGAATACGCATTGACCAGACGCTTACTCAGGACGCTACCGGAACAATGGCTTATCTTGAATTTGAAGCAATGGGTGTTCCGAGAGTTAAAACGGAACTTTCCGTGGCATACGTTGACCATAATACACTTCAGACAGGCTTTGAAAACGCAGACGACCATCGTTTTATTCAGTCTGTTGCAAAGAAAAGAGGTGTCAGATATTCACGTCCCGGAAACGGAATATGTCATCAGGTTCATCTTGAAAGATTCGGTATTCCGGGAAAAACTCTTATCGGCTCCGACAGTCATACTCCCACCGGAGGCGGTATAGGTATGCTTGCAATCGGTGCAGGCGGTCTTGATGTGGCTGTTGCCATGGGCGGCGGTGCGTACTACATAACCATACCGAAAACAGTCAAAGTTGAACTTACCGGAAAACTTTCTCCCTGGGTTGCCGCAAAAGATATTATTCTTGAAGTGTTGAGAATAATGTCGGTAAAAGGCGGTGTTGGTAAAATAATCGAATATGCCGGAGAAGGTGTTAAAACTCTTACCGTTCCCGAAAGAGCAACTATTACAAATATGGGTGCCGAATTAGGTGCCACAACATCCGTTTTCCCTTCCGATGAAATAACAAGACAATTTTTAAAGGCTCAAGGCAGAGAAAAAGATTATGTTGAGATTTCCGCTGATGAGGATGCCGTTTACGACGAAACGATCACCATCGACCTTTCAAAACTTAAACCTATGGCGGCTATGCCCCACATGCCGGATAACGTTAAAACCGTTGATGAAATCGGTGAAATTTCAGTTGACCAAGTTTGTATCGGTTCGTGTACAAACTCATCATTTACCGATATGATGAAGGTTGCGGCTATATTAAAAGGTAAAAAGGTTGCACCCGGAGTCAGTCTTGCCATTGCACCGGGTTCAATGCAGGTTCTTCACATGCTTGCACAAAACGGTGCCCTTGCGGATATGATTGCGGCAGGTGCGAGAATTCTCGAAAGTGCCTGCGGTCCCTGTATCGGAATGGGACAGTCTCCTAATTCAAAAGGTGTTTCTTTAAGAACATTCAACAGAAACTTTGAAGGCAGAAGCGGTACTGCAGATGCAGGTATCTATCTTGTCAGTCCCGAAGTTGCCGCCGCAAGTGCAATAACAGGCGTTCTTACCAATCCCTGCAAATTAGGTGAAGCCCCTGTAATCCAAATGCCGGAAAAATTTGATATAAACGACAGTATGGTTCTTCTCCCCGCAAGTGAAGAAGAAGCTGAAAAAGTTGAAGTAAAATACGGACCTAATATTAAGCCCTTCCCCGTGGGAGATGCTCTCGGAGAAAACATTGAAGCAAAGGCTATTCTTAAAGTGGGCGATAATATCACAACAGACCACATTATGCCGGCAGGTGCAAAAATACTTCCATACCGTTCAAATATCCCGTTCCTTTCAAACTTCTGTTTCAGACAGTGCGATGAACATTTTGCGGAAAACTGCAAGAAAGAAGGCAAAGGAATTATTATCGGCGGTGCAAACTACGGACAGGGTTCTTCAAGAGAACATGCTGCTCTCGTACCGCTTTATCTCGGTATAAAAGCCGTTATAGCAAAATCCTTTGCAAGAATACACTGTGCAAATCTTATTAACGCAGGAATAATCCCCTTCACTTTTAAAAACGCAGAGGATTATGATAAAATTTCTCAGGGTGATTTACTTTTAATCGAAAATGTTAAAAAATCAATAGAAAATAATTTACCCATCAGTCTTAAAAATGTTACAAAAAATGAAAGTTATGAACTTTACTACGAATTTTCAGACCGTCAGAGAGATATGATTCTTGCAGGCGGACTCCTTAACTACACAAGAGAAAAAATATAATCAATTTTGAAAGGACTATAGTTATGACAGAACAACAAATCAAGGCGGCTGCGGAAAAATTTGAGGCTCTTATGATAGAACAGTCCGACCGCTCCGACAGAATTAAAAAACAGGGTGATTTCGTAGATTACAACTCACTTGATAAAATAATTATCGGTGTTTGCGGCGGCGACGGAATAGGTCCCGTAATAACAAAAGAAAGTGCCCGTGTGCTTGAATATATGCTTCAGGATGAAGTAAAAAAAGGCAAGGTTGAATTTAAGGTTATCGACGGTTTGACCATTGAAAACAGAGTTAAAGCAAACAAGGCAATCCCCGATGACGTTCTTGAAGAACTTAAATCATGCCATGTTATTCTTAAAGGTCCCACAACTACTCCTCAAGCAGGAGATCCCTGGCCCAATATCGAAAGTGCAAATGTTGCAATGCGTAAAGCACTTGACCTTTTCGCAAATCTTCGTCCCGTTAAGGTTCCGGAAGAAGGAATTGACTGGACTTTCTTCAGAGAAAATACCGAAGGTGCATACGCTGTGGGTTCAAAGGGATTTAACGTAACCGATGACCTTGCAATGGATTTTGTTGTTACAACAACGGAAGGTTGCGAAAGAATTGCCAAACTTGCATACAACTATGCAAAAAGAAACAAAAAAGAAAGAGTTTCGATAATAACAAAAGCAAATATTATCAAAACAACCGACGGAAAATTCCTCAATATCTGTAAGAATATCGGAAAAGATTATCCGGAAATCATTACAGACGAGTGGTATATTGATATTACAACGGCAAAACTTATTGATCCTAAAAGAAGAAAAGATTTCAAAGTATTCATTCTTCCTAATCTTTACGGCGATATCATTACAGACGAAGCGGCTGAATTCCAGGGCGGCGTAGGAACTGCGGGAAGTGCAAATATAGGTAAAAAATATGCAATGTTTGAAGCAATTCACGGTTCTGCTCCCAGAATGGTCAAGGAAGGCAGAGCAAAGTTTGCCGATCCTTGTTCAATGCTTCGTGCTTCGGTTATGCTTCTTTCACATATCGGTAAACAAGATGAAGCGGATTTACTTGAAAAAGCACTTGATTACTGTATGTTTGAAAATCCGAAGATGAAAATTACAGGTCGTGATGACGGTTGTACCTGTGAAGAGTTCGGTAATTATGTAATGGAAACAATCCAAAAAATGAAAGCATAAGAAAGGAAAGTAAAATCACTTTCTGATTTTGCAGATTATTGATTATGTCTGATAATTCAAATGTTTCAATGTCGGTTATCAAAAGAATGCCGAGGTATTACAGGTTTCTCGGCAAACTTAAAAGTGAAGGTTACATTCGGATTTCTTCAGGTGAATTGTCAAAAATGATGGGCTTTACCGCATCTCAAATTCGTCAGGATTTAAATTGCTTCGGCGGTTT
>JAZUKF010000092.1:0-3156 GCA_045643165.1 Acutalibacteraceae bacterium
ACATTCCGGAAGTATCTCTCGTTGCTATTCTCGATGCGGATAAGGAAGGATTTTTACGTTCCGAAACGTCCCTTATTCAGACGGTGGGACGTGCCGCAAGAAACGAACACGGCGAGGTAATAATGTACGCCGATACCGTTACTCCATCCATGGAGAAGGCTCTCGTTGAAACAAACAGACGACGTGAAAAACAGATGAAATATAACGAGGAAAACGGAATCGTTCCGAAAACCATTGTCAAAGATGTTCGTGAAATCATTGAAATATCAAGAAAAGATACATTAAAGGATAAGGACGGTAAACATCTTTCACGTAAGGAACGTGAAGAATTGATTGAAATCCTCACAAAAGAAATGAAGGCGGCGGCGAAAATTCTTGAATTTGAACATGCTGCAGCCATAAGAGACAGAATTGAAAAGTTAAGGATAAAATGATATGAAGAAAAATCTTTTTGTTAAAGGTGCAAGGGAAAATAATCTGAAAAATATTGATGTGGAAATACCGAGAGATAAACTTGTTGTGTTTACGGGATTGTCCGGTTCGGGGAAATCGTCACTTGCTTTTGATACGATTTATGCGGAGGGACAAAGACGGTATGTGGAATCTTTGTCATCCTATGCACGGCAGTTTTTGGGACAAATGGAAAAGCCCGATGTTGATTATATCGAAGGGCTTTCTCCCGCCATATCAATAGACCAGAAAACCACGTCGAGGAACCCCCGTTCCACCGTTGGAACGGTTACGGAAATATATGATTATTTACGTCTTTTGTATGCAAGAATAGGAATACCTCATTGTCCTGTTTGCGGAAAAGAAATCGTAAAACAAACCGTGGATCAGATAGTGGATAAGGTTATGTCCCTTGAATCGGGTACAAAAATTCAGATTTTATCTCCGATCGTCAGAGGTCGAAAAGGCGAATATGTAAAGGAACTTGAAAATGCAAGAAAATCGGGATTCGTAAGGGTCAGGATCGATACAATAACCTACGATTTATCCGAAACAATTAAACTTGAAAAGAATAAAAAGCATGATATTGAAATTATTGTTGACCGTCTTGTGATGAAAGATGATATAAAAAGCCGTCTTTCCGATTCTATAGAAACGGCATCAACTCTTTCCGGCGGTATCGTTCTCGTTGACGTTATCGGCGGTGAAGAACTGCTTTTTTCTCAGAATTATGCCTGTCCCGAACACGGAAGCAGTATTGATGAATTAACGCCGAGAATGTTTTCATTTAATAATCCCGGCGGTGCCTGTCCCACTTGTATGGGACTTGGTACGTCTATGGAAATTTCACCTGACCTTGTAATTCCCGATAAAACTTTGTCAATCAAAGACGGTGCCGTAAAGGCAACGGGCTGGAGTTATGCCGAAAGCGGAACTATTGCGAGAATGTACTATGATGCATTAGGTAAAAAGTACGGTTTTACGGTTGAAACTCCCATAAAAGATTTATCTCCCGATGCTTATAACGCACTTCTTTACGGAACAAAGGGTGAAAAAATTAAAATGTCCCGTTCAACTCAGATAGGTTCCGGAACATATTATACCGAATACGAAGGAATTATAAACAACTTAAAACGAAGATATAACGAAACATCAAGCGATTTATCACGGCAGGAAATAGAAAAACTTATGATTACTTTTCCCTGTCCCGATTGCCACGGCGACCGATTGAAAAAAGAATCGTTAAGCGTTACCGTGGGCGGAATAAATATTTCCGATTTAACAAAAATGACGGTTACGGAAGCATTGGAATTTGTGAATGATCTGAAACTTTCCGAAAGGGAAGAGATGATAGCGAAAATAATTTTGAAAGAGATCCGTTCACGTTTATCATTTTTAAGTTCCGTCGGTCTGACATATCTTACATTATCACGTACCGCAGGGACACTTTCCGGCGGTGAAAGTCAGAGAATACGTCTTGCCACGCAAATCGGTTCATCCCTTACGGGGGTATTGTACGTCCTTGACGAGCCCAGTATCGGACTTCATCAAAGGGATAATCAGAAACTTCTTTCAACCCTGAAAGAGTTAAGGGATGCGGGAAATACTTTGATTGTGGTTGAGCATGATGAAGAAACAATGCAGTCTGCCGATTATATCGTTGACGTAGGTCCCGGAGCGGGCATTCACGGCGGAGAAATTGTATTTTCCGGAACTTATGATGAAATAATGAAATGTGAAAAATCAATTACAGGGCAGTATTTAAGCGGGAAGAAAAAAATTCCCGTTCCCGAAACAAGAAGAGCGGGAACAGGAAAAAGCCTTTTGATAAAGGGTGCAAGGCAGAATAATCTGAAAAATATTGATGTTGAAATCCCTCTGGGGAAATTTGTATGTATTACAGGTGTTTCCGGTTCGGGAAAATCTTCATTGATAAATGAAATTTTATATAAAAAACTTGCCTGCGACCTTAACGGTGCTCAAAAATATCCCGGTGAGTATGATGAAATAACAGGCATTGAAAATCTTGATAAAATCATCAGCATTGACCAATCTCCCATAGGCAGAACTCCACGTTCAAATCCTGCGACTTATACCGGCGTTTTCGGTGATATTCGTGAATTGTTCGCTTCCACCGTTGATGCAAAACTTCGAGGTTATACTTCAAGCAGATTTTCATTCAATGTTAAAGGCGGACGTTGTGAAGCATGTCAGGGGGACGGTATAACGAAAATCGAAATGCATTTCCTGGCGGATGTTTTTGTTCCCTGCGAAGTGTGTAAAGGCAAGAGATATAACCGTGAAACACTTGAAGTGAAATATAAAGGAAAAAATATCAGTGAAGTGCTTGATATGACGGTTGAGGAGGGGATGAATTTCTTTTCCGCCGTTCCGAAAATCAAAAGAAAACTTGAAACTCTTTACGATGTGGGGCTCGGCTATATCAAGATAGGTCAGCCCTCCACCCAGCTTTCGGGAGGGGAGGCACAGCGTGTTAAGCTTGCCACCGAGCTTTCAAAGCGCAGTACCGGCAAAACGGTTTATATCCTTGACGAACCCACCACCGGACTCCATACCGCCGATGTGCACAAGCTTACGGAAATACACAAAAAGTTCGTTGACAGCGGCAACGCCGTTATCCTCATAGAGCGCAATTTAGATATTATCAAGATAGTCGACCACATCATAGATTTAGGCCCCGAGGGC
>JAZUKF010000093.1:0-3821 GCA_045643165.1 Acutalibacteraceae bacterium
TTGAAAAAGGCATTTAAAATAATGCAGAAAGAAAATAAATATGACGCTCTTGCCATTGTGGGTGATACAACATCACGGGGCGGAGAAGAACGAAATTGGAAAAAAGCATCGGAATGTTTTAAAATCCGTCCCGCAAAGGAACTTGTTATCGCTGTGGGAAACCATGATACATGGGGCGGAGAATATACTTCCTGTGCTGAAATATACCGCCGTTATGTGGGCGTTATATCCGGAGAAAAACCTGAAAAGATGTGGTTTTCAAGGGTGATAAACGGATACCGTTTTATCTGCCTCGGAAGTGAGGATGATGTGGGATGTGCCGCCGTGATCAGCGATGAACAGGTTGAGTGGCTTGATAATGAACTTAATCTTGCCGACGGAAATCCTGCTTTTGTTTTCTGCCATCAATCTCTTAACGGAAAACACGGACTGCCGAAAACATGGTCAAGGGAGGAAGATCCCGAACGTGATCCCATGGAGGGCGGTATAGGTGTTGACTCCGACAAGGTTGAAAATACTCTAAAAAAATATAAAAATGTCTTTTATTTCAGCGGTCATTCACATATGGGACTTTGCGGTGATAAATATTTGAGCGAAAACGGATGGTCAACCTTTGAAGAGGATGACGGAGTTCATCTCATAAATATGCCCTGTTTTTCCTGTAAAAATCATCATGGCGAAAGAGAGGAGCCGGGGATAGGTGTTCGTATTGAGGTTACCGATGATAATGTTTATCTCAATCCTGTAAATTATTTGAAAAAATCGGAATTGACGGATTTCAACAAGGTTTATGATATATTAAAATAAACTTCATTAAAAGAGCAGGATAATATTATGAAAAGATTTTTATGTTTTATTATACCTATTGTTTTCGTTTTTTCTCTATGTTCTCCCTGTTACGGAAAAGAAATAAATTCAGTTGAATTTTTGTCTTATCCCGAAAGGGCGATAACGGATTTCGATGAAACCATGAGAAAAAGAATTAGTTCCGGAGACGATTATTTGTCAAACTGCGGATATGATGAAACCGGTCTGTACATTTCTCCCTATTGGAATTGTGAAATTAACGGTAAATTTGTGCCTGTATACGCTTCGATGACGTATGATTATCAGCTTAATACCGGAGTGCTTCAGTCTTTTTCCGTGCTGTGGCTTGATGAAAACAAAAGTGAATTAAATGTTAAAATTTCAAGTGCAAAACTTACTGTTAATAATGCGGTAATCCTGCCGGAGAAGAATAATGTGCCTTGTAAGAATACCGATAATTCCGTTTCATTTAAAATAGATAAAGAGGGCTCATTCACCTGCCTTATTAACAATGATAATCAGGAATTTGCATTTACTCTTTTTGTAAAAGAATATGTTGATGAAAACAAAACGATCGAAAATTTAAATAATTCTTTCGGGAAAGAAAATGTAAAAGTTTTTGAAAAAGATTTTTATGAAGAAGAAATAATCAATACGGAAAATTATAAGGCGATTTATTTTAAAAGAGGTGCTTATTTTAAAGCAAAGCATATTTATGATATAAAAAGTGAAGATGATTTTTTGAAATTGAATTACAGAAAATCTTTTTTGCAAATAAGCGGAAAGGAAAATGTGATCGTTACAGGTTGCGGTACATTTGATTTTACAAATCTTGACAGGAAAGAACGTGAAGGTGTAAATATCGAATACTGCAAAAACTGTATTATTGAGGGATTGATTTTACTTAATTCTCCATCATGGACTTTCATTTGTTACGGTTGTGAAAATACCGAAATAAAAGATATAACCGTAACAGGGTACAGGACTAACAGCGACGGCATCAATATCTGCGGCTGCAATAATATGACAATCAGCGACAGTTTTATAAGAACGGGTGATGACTGTTTTTCCGTTAAGACCACCAATGATTTATTTCCGGCACATGATATCGGATTTTTGAATTGCATTGCATGGAGCACAAAGGCGAGATGCTTCGGTATTACAGGCGAGGTTGAAGCGGATATTTATAATGTTTTATTCAAAGATTGCAGTGTGATTTTTCGTGATGCAACCTGGGATAATGACAGAGCATATTCCTTGGCGATAGCCGTTGAAAACGGAAAAGGACAGATAAATAATGTTACTTTTGAAAACATTGAAATTCATCGTGATACAGGACGTGGAATTTGCGTAATTGTTTACGGAAATGATATAAAAAACTGTAAGATAAAAAATATTACTTTTAAGAATGTGTCGTTATACAGTGATTTAAAAAATAAAATTTCAACAAAGAGAAATATCTCTTTTCTCGGTAAAATCATTTCGGCAATTCACCGATTTTTTAAAGAAAAATTTCCCCGTTTTAAATTCACAAAATGGCTTGAAGGATTGTATGATTCTTCAAACGAAACGGAAGTGAAATTTGAAAATGTATTTTGCGGAGAAAAAAAGATAACCGATAAAAATATATCAAAATATTTTTTACTTCACGGTAATGTTTCCACGGAGGTATTATGAAAAAGAATAATGAAAAAACAAATGTTATGAGAATTTTATCTCAACATAAAATTGAATATGAAAGCCGATTTTATGCTGATACCGATGCGGTGGGCGGAATGGAAATCGTGTCCGTTTTAGATGAAAATCCCCGACAGGTTTTTAAAACTCTCGTAACGGTGGGACATACAAAAACAAACTATGTTTTCATGCTTCCCGTATGCAATGAACTTGATTTAAAAAAAGCCGCATCGGCTGTGGGTGAAAAAAGTATGGAAATGATAAAGTCCAAGGAGTTGCTTCCGCTTACCGGTTATGTTCACGGCGGATGCTCTCCCATAGGAATGAAAAAGCCGTTTAAAACGGTTGTTCACAAAACCGCATCCGATTTTGAAAAAATCGCTTTCAGTGCAGGTAAAATCGGATATCAGGTCATTGTTTCACCGGATGACTTAAAAAAGGTTGTAGATTTCACTTTATGCGATATTGTTGTTGATTGAATTAAGGAGTGGTAAAAATGATAAAGATTTTGAATTTTTTTGTGTCGATAGTTGTAATACTTTCATCTGTAATCAGAGTGGATTTAGGTTACGGACTTAATCCCACAAAAAAGACCGTTGATTTATCGGATTACAAGTTGGTATGGAGTGATGAATTTTCCGGTAATGAAATAGACAGAAATAAATGGAATGACAGCCAGAATGTTTCCACCGTCCATTGGGGAGCAATTCGCAGAGGCGGTTATTGGCATAAGGACATGATAAGTGTTCATGACGGTGCTTTGCATATTGAAACAAAGTATGTCAATGAAGAAAAGGCACGTGAATACGGCGGTGATTATAAAGCGGGATGGTACACAGGATTTGTCTGCACAAACGATTCCAATCCGGCGGATTTATCAAATCCCGATACTTTCCTTTACGGCTATATGGAAACACGTTGTATTCTTCCGTCAAGTGCGGGATTATGGTCTGCTTTCTGGATGATGAACAGCGGTGTATATGAAGTAAACGGAGACGGAAAAGACGGCACGGAAATTGATATTTTCGAGGGATTCGGATATGAACACGGCGAAAAGAAAATATCAAACCTTGTCAGCATGAACCTTCATTGGGATGGGTATAATGAAAACCATCAGCATTATCATGTGGGAAGTTTTTATGCTGATGAGCCGTATACGAAATATAATACCTACGGTCTGATGTGGACTCCGGATGAATATGTGTTCTATATCAACGGTTATGAATGTGCAAGGACATCAAAGGGCGGAGTTTCACAAAATCCCGAAAATCTTATTCTTTCCGTTGAAATTGCGGGGGAAAACGGAGTTGCTTCCGAAGAGGAAAAAATAAATAAAA
>JAZUKF010000094.1:0-12074 GCA_045643165.1 Acutalibacteraceae bacterium
TTTTTCTTTTACGGCAATATTTACAATTTAATATATTAAGAATTATTAAATTTAAACATTTTTTACTATATTTTTCTAAAACGGAAATATAAATCAATATTTATGTGTTATAGTTATTATAACTTATTATAAGTATTATTATAGGTGTATATTTGGGAGGTATTTATAATGAACAGTAACATTAAAAAAGTTATCAGCGTTCTCCTTGCCGTTACCATTATCTTTACCGGTTTCATTCCCGGACTGAGAGGTGTCAATAATATTGATGCCAAAGCAGGTTCGTATGAAATCATGATTTGCGACAGCAACGGTAATGAGATAACCGACCAGTTGAAGGTTATGGAAAGTGATCAGGTTCAGCTTTCCTATAAACTTGTTGACTGCTCAATGCCCGAAGGGGCAAAGGTTGTCTGGTCCAGTGATACTCCTTTGACCGCTTCTGTATCTCAGGACGGTTTGGTAAGAGGTCACGACTCCTCAAAGGGTGCGGCTGTACGTCTTTGGATCGATAACGATGTAAAACCAATCGTTATTGTCGGTCCGCTTCTTGCTTCGACATTGGAAAAGATCATGTTCAATGACAGCGTTGACCTTGATACGATGGATACCGAGGCTATCGCTAATCTTGTTGCGGAATCAATCGGAACGCTTGCTTCCGGTACTGTTGCAACGCAGTTGATTGAAAAACTTAAAGAACGTCTTAATAATATCGACAGTAAAATTTATGCTAAACTTGTATCTTCGGATGGCGATGTTCTTGCTACTGATTATGTACATGTTCTTGTTACAAATTCCGATAAATGGTATGCTGCCGTTATTCCCAACGGTGCATTTATTACTAATAAAGACACACTTCCCACAACAGTTGCCGTCGGAGGTAAATTAAAACTTGTGGGCGGTGTTACACCTCTTCGTCTCGGGTACGGTGTTACATGGAGTTTGGAAGCAGACAGTATTCTTAAAAGAGGTACTGATTATGCTGAACTTTCCGATGACGGAACGATTACATTTAAAAAAGTCGGTACTGTCAAAGTAACTGTTTCGCCTAATGCTGACCAGATAGTTGACAAACTTCTTTCTTATGTTCAGAAGATTGTTGAAATAGGTGATAATGTTGATACAGGGGAAATATCGGATATTCTTGTAAAAGTTCTCGGTCTTGATATTCCTTCTTCAACAATGAAAACAATTCTTGACATTATTGTAACCGTTGCAGGTTTGGGAACAAACTATGCTTCGCTTATCACCAAAGCGGTTAAACTTCTTTCAAACTACCTCCTTAAAGCATCTATAAACGATTCTATTACATTCACTATTGTTGATTCGCTTCAACTTGAAAGTTTTGAAATTGCCGGTAATACTGAGGTAAGCGAAGGTGAAACATCCCAGCTTTCACTTACAAATATTGTTCCTCAGGGTGCAAATTCAACAAATATTCTTTGGACTGTTGCTGATGAATCCGTGGCATACGTTGATGAAAACGGTATTCTTATCGGACGTGATGCAGGCGGTATTTCCGCTCTTAATAAGAGAACCACAACAGTAACCGCCTTTGTTGACGGTGTATCTGCTACCATTGAAGTAACAGTAAAAGGCAAATTGATAACAACTCCCGTTGATATAGATATTGAAGGTCCCTCTGTTCTTGAAATAGGTGCAACAGGACAGTACAGCTCTACGCTTTATCCCTCCCGTTCAAGAGCCAGCGTTACATGGGGCATTGTCAATGATGAAGGAGAAATTACATATTGTAAGAGCGGCGGTTCTGTTTCTAACAGTTTCGCAACGATGAATTCTAACGGTGTATTAACTGCCGAAGCAGGCGGTACTATTGAAATTGTCGCCAAAGCAGGAACACTTCCCTCGTGTGTAAGAAAATATACTGTATATATCGGTACTCTTGCAAAGGGCATTGAAATTGACCAGGGAGAATACCTTTCTGTTAAAGTTCCGTTATACACTCTTTATAACAGAGCAAATGCAAATCTTTCTGTTTCATTCAATCCTCCCAATGCATCTAATCAGAATATTAAATGGTCAGTTCTTTCGGGCGACCTTGAAGTAAGCCCCACAGGTGTTGTTAATCCAAGCGGAATAAATGCCGCTTACGGCGTAATTCAGGCAACATCTTATGACGGCGGATATACGGATACTATTGTAGTTTCCTTTGCTAATTATCCTGTAACGGGTGTTTCGCTTAATACAACATCATCTTCTCTCATTGTCGGTGATACGGTAAAATTAAAACCCACCGTTGAGCCTGTTGGAACAGGTGTTGAAGGTGCAAAAATCGGTGATGCCAGCATCAAGGATTGTCAGTGGATTTCATCTGACGAAAACATTGCCACGGTTAAAGACGGCGTTGTTACCGGTGTTGATTCCGGTACAGCGGAAATCACTTGTAAAACATGGGACGGCGGATATACCGCAACATGTACCGTAACTGTTACTCCCAATAAATCGGGACTTCAATATGCTATTGATCTTTACAATTCAGGTAAGATAACCGAGCAGGATTGTACTCCCGATGATTGGAAAGAACTTCAGGATGCATATCAACATGCGGTTGAAGTTATGGCTATGGAATCGCCCTATCAGGCTACCGTAAATGATGCCTCTCAGGCTATTATTGATATTTTCGACAGAGTAGGTGCATACGTACATCTTTACGGAATTAACATTACTAAAAACGGAAGCACTGCTCCTATGTATAATTCCGTTAAGGTAAGTACATCAAAGAGATATGATAATGACGATAACGCAATAACATTCGGTTATGAACTTGTTCCGAGTGATGCAATGGGTTCAAGCGTATCATGGTCATCAAGTAATTCCTCCGTTTCATGCGTAAACGGTAAATGTAAACCCACCGAAAATAAGGCGTGTTGGTCTGTTATTACCGTTTCCGCCGTGGATTTCCTCGGAAATAAATCATCATCTTCTGTATTTGTTTCCTTTGCAAACTATCCTGTTGACGGTATTAAACTTGATAAAACATCTATTCCGGATGCAAAAATTTATAATACCGGAAAACTTAATGCCACCGTTTCCCCTGAAGGTGTCGGCGTATCCGGTGCTAAAATCGGTGGTGCTTGGATTGAAGATGTAACATGGGCTTCAAGGAGTGAAGATGTTGTGGAAGTCGATAATAGCGGAAATATCAGTTATGTGGGACTCGGTAATGCTACCGTTACGGTAACGACTGTTGACGGCGGATATTCCGCAAGTTGTGATATAACGGTTAACATCAATAAAACCGCTCTTGAAAATCAGATTTCAACAGTTGATAACGCTGCATTGAATTCGGAAGATTATACTAACGATTCTTTCGCAGTTCTTACCGATGCTTATAATATTGCCGTTCAGGTAAGGGATAACGCTGAGTCAACTCAGGCTGAAATTGATGCTGCAGCCTCAACTCTTAAGAGTGCTTATGAATCACTTAAAAGATTCATTAAGGTTGAAGGCGTAAAAATCATGCATGACGGTGAAGATGCAAACGAATTTGTTTCTCAAACAGTTTCGCTTGTAACCGCTTATAATAAATCAAGTATTGAACTTGATTCAAGAGTTCTTCCTCTTGATTCACAGGTATCGAGCATTACATGGTCTTCAAACACAGATGATATCAGTGTTGATGATACCGGTAAATGTACTCCCACACGAAACAGCGCATGTTACGGTAAAATTACTGTAACCGTAACCGATGAAAAGGGTAATGTTGCAACCGATACGGTTAATATTGCATTTGCAAATTATACTGTAACAAAAGTTAATCTTTCAAAAACTAATGTTGAGGTCAGCCTTGATGATGAGCCTATAACACTTACTGCGGAATGTAAGCATGTTGCTACTTTGACTTATAATGCTTCCGTTCAGAAAGTATTCTGGGCTTCTAAGGATGAAAATGTTGTAACTGTTGATGAGAACGGTAAACTTACTTATATAAATGCCGGTCAGACAACAGTAACTGCAACTTCTGCCGACGGCGGTATTGTGGGAGAATGTATTGTAACGGTTTGCGGTGATAAATCCGAACTTCGTGCGGCTATAAAAGAAGCGGACGATGCAAAGATAAATGTTCAGGACCATACCGTTGCAACAAGTACAGCTTATACAAATGCATATAATCATGCCGTTGAGGTTGAGGCTTCTGTTCTTTATTCACAGGAAGAAATTAACAAGGCGGCTCAGGATCTTCGTGATGCCATGAATAATCTTGAAGATTATATTCATATGGATAGACTTACCGTTTATTATAACGGTTCCGAAGCACCTGAATTTATTTCAATAAAAGTTCCCACTTATAAAACATACACTTCACAAAGTGTTACACTTTCTTATGATTTTGCACCTGCAAACTGTATGTATGAGTCTATCGTTTGGGCATCAAGCGATTCACTTGTTTCAGTTGATAACGGTGTGGTTAAACCCGCAAAGAATAAGGCTTGCGGTGCCGCAATCACATTAACGGCAACCGACCATTACGGAAATAAGATCGTAAAGACCACATATGTTTCCTTTGCAAACTATCCCGTAACCGGTATTTCCATTGATAAAACAGATATCAATGTTAATTACGGTGCTGAAAATCAGACAATTACCGCAACGCTTACTGACGATAATGCTCTCGGCGGTCCCAGTGTTGAAAAAGTTGTTTGGAGATCGACGGATGAAGATGTTGCTACCGTAAATGACGGTGTTGTAACTTTCGTTGAAGCAGGTTCATGTCAGATTATTGCTTCTTCTCTTAACGGAGGTTTCTCAGCTACCTGTAATGTTACTGTTACATCAGATCCTACGGCATTACGTGAAGTTTATTCCATGGTTGTGGGACTTAACCTTAAAGAGGAAGAATATACCGAAAAATCATGGGCGGTATTTGCCGATGCATTTGCAAAATCGAAAGAAATTCTTGATAATCCCAATCCTAAACAGAGAGATATAGACTCATATGCCATTATCCTTCGTGATGCTTATGAAAATCTTGATAAATATGTTAAGATTAAAAAGGTATATATCACTAATGAAGGTTCTGATGCTGCCGATTTCATTTCCAAGAAAGTTGCATTGACATCTAAATATACCGATCAGTCAATTTCTCTCGGATACAGAATTGATCCTTCAAATGCTACTTATAATAAGATTGAATGGTTCTCGAGCAACGGCAGTGTGTCTGTTTCTCAGTCCGGCGAATGTAAACCCACTGAAAATAAAGCGTGCTGGTCTTGTATTACGCTTGTAGTAACCGATAAAAAGGGTGAAGAACATAAAGATACGGCTTATGTATCCTTTGCAAACACTCAGGTAACGGGAATAAGCGTTAAACCCACCGCAATCAACGATGCCGTAAACGGCGGACAGTCTGTGATTTCTTATGAAATTCTTCCTAAGGCGACAGCAGGTATCGGAGCGGCTAATATCCAGGATGTTGCATGGTTTACAAGTGATGAAAAAATCGCAACAGTTGAAAACGGTGTTGTTTCTTATCATAATTCAGGTACGGTAATTATTACTGCAAGAAGTTGTGACGGCGGTTATTCGGCAAATGTAACCATTAAAGTATTTGCAAATAAATCTGACCTTGCAAGTGTTATTGCAAATGCAAATAAGTTAGAAGAGAAAAAATATACTCCCGCTTCATGGACTGAATTCAAGTCAGTTCTCGAAACTGCAAACAGTGTAAATAATGCCGCTGATCCTACACAGGCAGAGGTTGATACTGCGAGAGAAAACCTTACAAAGGCTATTTCAAATCTTGTTGAATACGTTTATGTTTCCGAATTGGGAATAGTTGCAAACGGACAACAGTCGGATTTCATCAACGTTAAAGTTAATGAGAATGAGCCTTATGTTACTGCTTATACTAATATTTCCGCAGTAGTCAATCCTTCAAACGCAATGTACAAATCACTTGAATGGAGTTTTGACGGAGATATTTCCGGTAACTCTATAAGTCAGGTTGTTGCACCAAAGAAAAATCTTGCCTGTTATGGTACTGCAACATTAAAAATCACAGATGATTTTGATAATGTTTACACAAAGACAGTATATATTTCATTTACAAAGAATCCCACAACAGGTGTTAAACTTGATAAGACATCAATGAATCTTCCCGTAAGCACAGTTCCGTTTACACTTTCCGCAACGGTTATGGGTGAAAACGGATTGAGAGCGGATATAAGTGATGTAATCTGGAAATCAAGTGATGACACTGTTGCAACCGTTGACCAAAACGGTAACGTAAATATCGTTTCGGGCGGTTATGTTGAAATTTCCGTAACTACGGTTATCGGCGGATTTACAGATGTTTGTAAGATATTTGTTACAACAGATAAGAGTGCACTTAAAGATATAATCGAAAAGGTTGTTGATGCCGATTATAAAAAGACCGATTATATTGAGTCAACGTATAAGACATTTGAAACCGCATATAACGAAGCAATCAGTGTTTACAGCAATAACGAAGCATCACAGAACGAGATTGATACAGCCGTTTCAAATCTTGATGCGGCAGTTAAGGGATTGCAAAAATATGTTCATATTGAAAGCATTGTAATAAAATATGACGGAAATAATGCTCCTGATTTTATCAGCATTAACGTCCCGATTACAAAGAGATACAATGCCATGAGTGCACAGCTTTCCTATCAAATCAATCCTTCAAATGCAATGTTTGAATCTGTAACATGGTCATGTGATAACAGTGTTATCCCCGTTGATTCAAACGGTAAGGTTGCTCCTACTACAAATAAACCCGGTGTAACAAAGGTAACTCTTACTGCGGTTGATTATTACGGAGTAGAATATGAAAAATCTGTTTATGTTGCATTTGCAAACACAAATGTAACGGGTATTTCAATCAGCAACAGTGAAATTTCCGGTTTCACGGGGGGTACCGCTCAGCTTAGTGCTACTGTATCACCCACGGCTAATAAAATCGGTATAGGTGCCGCAAGTGTTCAGGATGTTCTTTGGGTATCAAGTGATGAATCTGTTGCAACGGTAAATCAAAGCGGTAAGGTAACTTATGTTGACGGCGGTACATGTACGATTACAGTTTATTCAAAGGACGGCGGAAAATCCGCAAGCTGTAAAGTAACAGTAACCGCAACACAGGAAAAAGTTGCTCTTTCCGAAAAAATAGCAGAAGCGAAATCATATAATGAAAAACTTTATACAGCTGAATCTTATAAGATTCTTGCTGACGCAATCGTTTCGGCTCAATCCGTTTACAATAAGGCAACCGCAAATAATACCGAGATAAACGGTGCAATTCAACTTCTTGATGAAGCTGTTAAGACGCTTGTGTTTACAAATGCTGACTATACATCTGTAAAGGCTGCGATAGAAGTATTTGAAGAAACAGATAAATTCTTCTATACACAGGAATCTATTGATGCCGTTCAGAAGTTGATTGATGAAATTGATTATACTCTTAAGGCGGATAAACAGTCAAAGGTTGAAGAAATGGCAGCCGCTATCAATAACGCAGTTGCTTCACTTGTTCCGACAAAGGAAACAAAGGTCGATACTAAACCTGAGGAAGAGAATACAGTAGTAGACTCCGAGTTGAAGATGATTTACGGTCTTGAAGAAGGTGTTAAGGACGTTGATGATTATATTCGTGTAATCAACGGTAAGGCTGAATGTCAGGAAACCGAAAACGGCTTCGGTACCGGTTCAACGGTTATTATCCGTAATGAGAACGATGAAATCGTTGACAGTTATAAGGTTGTAATCTTCGGTGATGTTAACGGAGATGGCGTTGTTGACGGAAATGACTCCTCAATAATCAATTTCTATATGATTTTCGGTTACACATTTGATGATGAGTATGCTCTTGCGGCAGACGTAAATAAGGACGGCAAAATTGATGAAGATGATGCCTTACTTGTTGAAAATGCAGGAATACAGCTTCAGAAAGTATCTCAAAAGTAATGATGATACAATTTCGGAAAAACTTTCATTAAGTAATGAAAAAACACTGTGGAACGTGAAAGCGTACCACAGTGTTTTACTTTATTAAAAAAAGACTTCTTTATTCTTATTTCCTATAATTCTTTTTAAAAACCTAATTGTGAAATATAGATGTGCTTTATCTCTTTAATTGATTTATCGTCGACAGTAATTTTTGTACCGCCGTTGAATTTCGGTAAGAAACCGGAGCCTTTTCCGACTTTTAACATATATGTAAGTCTGATATCTTTATACAATACGGAGAAATTATTCAAATGTTCATGTCCGCAAAGTATATTTTTTGTGTTTCCTGTTTCCAAAACGGCATCAAAAAATCCGTTGTCAACGGGGTTACCGTCCGCATCTCTCGGACAACAAATCTTTTCGTGAAGTTCTCCGAAAGAATTTGACGGATTTTTCCATTTGTTTTTATCTTTATCAAAACTTTCATCATAAGCATATTGATACTGAACGCATGGAATATGGAAAATAACGCTTGAAGGAACTTGTTTTTTTGTTACATCGCATATTCCGTTTGCGGCAAACTTGTACCATTTTATTTGCTTTTCATTTAAATGTGAACCGTGAGTGTCCATCATAATGAATGAATGAACAATATTCAGTTTTCCGTCTGGTTCTTTTTCCGCAATGTTCACAATGTAATTTCCGCAACCTAATTCCGAATCGCCTTTTTTGAAAAGACAGTAGGGGCTTTTCATCATTATATCAGCAAGATAATTATGATCGCAGTTTGCTTCATTATCGTGGTTGCCGAAAACAGGTGCCCAGGGAATTTCAAAACTGTTCATTAAATCGGTAAATCTTTTTATTGAATATACCGTGGAACTTCCGCAGACGATATCGCCCGATACGGTAATTAAATTCGGTTTGATTTTTTTGACAAGTGTTTTAACTGTTCTTGATGCGGAAAATGCAGTCCAAAATCTGTAATCAAAATCGGAAAAATGAATATCGGTTATGTTCAGAATAACAAAATCTTTTCCCTTTTCTTTCGTTACTATAACAGTATCATCTAAATTATATTTATCAGTTTCAGTCCATTTATCTGTTGTTTTTTCGCCGATATATTTTTCATTCAATATTTCTTTTTTATGTAAAAATGAATTAGCGGCTTCTTTAAATCCGGTCATATTTTCATATCCTTTCTCCCTTTCTTCAGCGGATGAGGTAACCGCAAATGAAGAAAATATAATTAAAATACAAGTTAATATTGATATGATTTTTTTCATTTTATCACCTACCATAATTTACGAATACAATAAATCGAACCGCCCTCAAAGTAATCCTCTTTTCGCATTGCTTCTTTTCCGAGTAAATCCATAAGTTTAATATGTTTTGTTGTAAAGGTACCGCTTTTTTCATCAAGAGTGATAACTCTGCCTCCACGTAGGTCATCATGGGTTGACATATTGTAACCGACACAGCAATCGTATGCAAGAGTAATACCGCAATACTCACCCTGAAAATCATTCAAATGCTCGTGTCCGCAGAAAATACCCTTAACATCTCCACGTTGAAGACAAGCCATGAATAAGCCTGTGTTCAGTTCGGAAACACCGGGCAATTCTCTCATATTTCCTCTCATGGAACATTCTTCGGGATTTTTCGCAACCACAACAAATTCCGGAACGGGAACATGCATATACATTATTGCCGGTATTTTCTTTCCGTTTTCCTTTTCCATTGCAAGTGAAGTCTGATAATACCACATTATCTGGTCAAAGAAAGGTTCCGCATGATTTTGCCCCATAGCGTATGTATCAGGGAGTTTTACAACACAGGGATCCATATCAAATGCTTCAAAATAGTCCGTGTATTCTCTGTGAGAATCAAGTCCCCATACATTAAACGCAACTGTATCATCTTTACTTGAAAGAACAGGCAGAACGTAGTTTCCTGTTCCGCTGACTTCCTCCGGACCTGCCGAAGCAACGCAGTTCGGAAATCTTTCGTAAGCCTCTTCCTGGACGGAAACGGGAATTTTTGTTTCATTATCATGGTTGCCGAAAACGTGAGCCCACGGGATATTTCTTGAATTTATCGGTTCCATAATTTCGCCTAAATAGTCGTGCATTTCATCAACGCTGTCTTTATTTAAACATTGGTCTCCGCCTACAAGAACAAGGTCCGGATTTGTTTCTTTAACAAGGGCTTCAATGCCGGTAACAAGTTTAGGGTTAAATTGATTTCCTGCATGAAAATCGGAAATCATAAGAATGTTGAATTTTCCGTCTTTATTAAAACGTAAGGTTTGCTTTAATTTTGGTATTGCACTCATAAATTTCATCTCCGATAGATTTTTATAAAAGAATTTTATCATTTACTGATAAAACTGTCAATTAAAAAATTATACATATTGAAAAAAATCATAGAATATGGTAGAATTATATCAGTACAAATGAAAAGAGGCATAAAAATGAAAAAAATTTCACTAACCCTTATCAGCATACTGTTGATAATTTCAATGACTTTTCCGATTATAAGCGTTTGTGCTTCGGAAAATGATGAAGTATTATCGGTAAATTCCGTGGAAGAAGCCGTTGATATTTTAAAATCAGATAATAAAACAAAAACCGCATCATGCGACGGTAAATGCGGAAATACACCGTTGATTATCGTTCCGGGTATAATGCAGTCCCAGGTTTATGTTCAGGATGAAAAGGGAAATGATTTGTTGACCGTTGACGGTTTTCCCATTGTTGAAGGTATGGATATGACTTTCATGATTGATACTGAAAAAATTGTTGAAAGTGTTCCGAAAATGATTTTTGCTCTTTTAAAATCCTTGCTTTTGTTTAATAAAAAATATGTTTTGGATGAGGTAATGGGAGTATTTTCCGACAGTTTTAAAAGCCATAATTTTAATCCCGATTCCACAAGAGTTAATGATGTTAAAGTTGACGAGTATTGGTATTCACTTGAAGAATGTATGAAACGTCCTGAGAAGTCATATAACTACGCAAAAGGATATACAAAGGACGAAAACGGTAAAACACTTCCCACTACAAAATATGTTACAGAGTATGATTTTATCAAAAGACAGGTTGATATTGATGCTTTTTGTAATGTTGCAGGCTATGACCATACATATTATTTTGCATACAGTTCATTCGGTGATACGCTTGAAATTGCAAAAAAATTTGATGAATATATTGATATGGTCAAGGAGCAGACGGGACACGATAAGGTAAGCATTGTATTTATCAGCCTCGGCGGAACGATAGGAAATACATACCTTGCAGAGTATTACGAAAAAGACGAAATTGACAGAATTATCTTTGCCGCAGCCGCATTAAACGGCTCTGATTTATTGGGAGATCTCATGGAGGGATGCTTTACAACAGATGATACAGATGTTGTTTATAACAAGCTTGTCCCGGAAATAATGCCCATAGCAAAAGCGGAAAAATGGTACGGTTTTGCTGCAAATATTCTGTTGAGATTTATTCCGAAATCAATTATAAAAGGTTTTCTGAATGATGCGTTACAAAGACTTATGCAGGATGTTCTTCATCCGATTATTGTAAACTGTCCTTCAATGTGGGCTCTTGTTCCATCCGAAAGATATCCGGAATTAAGCAAAAAGTATATTTCCGATGAAGCACATAAAAAACTGAAAGAGAAAACGGATAAGTATTATAACATTCAGGTAAATGCTAAAAACAATCTGAAAAAACTCGTTGATGAAGGTTTGGATGCGTTTATAATTTGCGGATATAATCTTCCTTTACCCAGTGTCTGTGACAGTTTCATGAAGAGTTCGGATAATATTATTCAGACATCCTCGGAGTCTTTAGGTGCTAACGCAACATCATACGGATATAAACTTCCCGATGATTATAAACCTGCTATAGACAGTTCTTATATTTCTCCCGACAGAAATCTTGATGCCGGTACCGGTGCATTGCCTGACAGAACATGGTATATTAAAAATCAAAGCCATTTAACATTGCAAAGTTCTGTAAACGATGTTATCGGTTTATGTGTTAATATCGTTCTTGATAAGTCGATCAAGGATGCAAGAAAGGAAAACGGCGGTTATCCTCAATTTAATGAATACAGAGATCTTTCTGTTGCAGAAAAACTGATGTACA
>JAZUKF010000095.1:0-3981 GCA_045643165.1 Acutalibacteraceae bacterium
AATCATCCGACTTGCGTTCTTAAAACTTACACTTCAAACTTACGACTTGATTTTTGAGTTTTCAATTTTCTGAAAACTGAATTCTGAAAACTGAAAACTCTTTCCTTGCAACCCATAAAAGTTACATATAAAAATACATACTATATTTTACCTCCCCCCGCAAAAAAGTCAAGGGTTTTCGGGGAAAAACTTTCCTGAAATGTTCCAAACTTTTCTTGTCGGTTTTGTGAATATTTTTGGATTGGCGTTTATTTTACACGGCAGAAAAGAAAAAAGCCGGACAAGGTTTTTCATCCTCATCCGGCTCGGTGTTATTCGGTTTTGAGATATTCTCTCAATGTTTCGGTGCTGATTGTTTTGATCAGTTCCCGTGCGTTGCCTTTGCGTGTGATGTAACTGTCATTACATTCGGCAAGATATCCTCTGATCTGCATTTTCGGATTATATCCGGCATTTCGGATCGTTTCCGCTATCTGTTCGAGCAATGTTCGCTCGTCTGCTTTTCATTTTCATATTTAACATTTTCTTTTATAATATCAATCATCATATTGCGTGATTGATTGATAAGTATTATTATTTCAGTATTATTCTTTTCAGTATTATTCGAGTAGGTTTTACCTGCTTCCGGAAGTCGATAATTCAGGTTTCCGGAAGTCGATAATTCAGGTTTCCGGAAAACGTTAAATCCGATTTCCGGAATTCCGTTTTAACCTCATCCGATAAAATATCCACAAAAATATAATGTTTTACCGTATATTTTGTAATAATCGGTTGACATTATATTTTTTTTAAGTTATAATTAAAAAGATACGTCGGGGTGTAGCGCAGTTGGTAGCGCGCTTGGTTTGGGACCAAGATGCCGCAGGTTCAAATCCTGTCACTCCGACCATCGGCGGCGTTTATAATAATTACTTTAACTTATTATAAACGCTCTTTATAATTAAACCATAAGGAGGTTTCAATGATGGCAGTATGCCCTAAATGTGAGTATAAACTCAAATTGTACGATGTTAGTCAATATTGCCCGAAATGCGGAGTTAATATTAACTACTACAATTTTGAACAAAACTTTTACAGAGAGGCTAAATATGCCGAGTTAAGTCAGGCAGGTTTTTCCGCAAAAATAAAAAGGCTGGTGGCTTCATTTATCGGCTGTAAATTAACGATTGCACGTCTTTGCGTTATGCTTTTACCGTTGCTTTCGCTTTTAATTCCGGCATTTTCGATAAATCTCTCCTTCATCATTCATGATGTGGAAATGAACTTGAATGCCATCGGATTTTACAATATTTTTACCGACGGAACATTTAACCTTATCGGTGAATTGACGAAATCCGATATTTTCGGAGGTCCCTTCTCTTCCATTCAGTACATACTCTTTGCCTATGTTGTTACGGCACTTTTTGCGGTATTTACACTTTTGACAATGCTTCTCGGTTTCATAAGCATTAAGAATATGCAGAAAATTTCCGCCACAACATCTGTTTTAGGTTTTGTAAGTGCGGTCGCAACACAGGTTTTGTGCTATGTTTCCAAAACTTCATCAAGCATTTCTTCCTGTAAAGCAGGCTTCGGACTTTATGTTACAATGCTCATGTTTATTGCAACATTTGTTGTCAGCTTCCTGCTTATTAAGAATGAAATCCCCGTAAAATACGATGAGGGTGTTTTGGAAAGAATTGAAATCTTCAAAAAGGTTAAAAATAATGAAATCAGTCTTGATGACCTTCCTCAGCCTGTTGTTGAAACGGAGGAAACAAGAAAGATTGACCTTGAAATAGAAGCAGAAAAACAGGAATACCTCAAAAATCACGCAGAGGATACGGAGGTGGCTGAATAATGAAGAAAAAACTTGACAAAGGTACTGCCATCACAGCGGCCGTAATCGGTATTCTTATTCTTATTTTCGTTGTGGGATTCTGGTGGGGACTTAACAGCGTTCTTGCTATGGAAGGTGCTTATCCCCCTGTTATAAACGAAGAAGCACTTACACCTGCTCCCAAAACGAGTGGTGAAGCACTTACTTTCCTTCAGAAATCTCTTGATTTTGCAACAGAAAAGAAACCGAAAGTCGAAAGCGGTGATTCATTCGATATTGACAGCGACACCGTTTCTTTCACAAATTCCGATAAAGTTTCTTCCGTTTTCAAGTATTCCGTTGACAGTTTTGATGAAATTCTCGAAGGAAGTTTTAATTCCAAAAAATCAGATTTCTTCAAAGGAATTGAAGATACGGTTTATTTCCCGGACGTTACATCTGATGAAATTGACAGTTTTGAATGTAACTACATTTATTATCAATGTCCGTCCTGTGAAGAAATTTCCGAAACTTACCTTGACCACTGTGAAAAGTGCGGCGGCGTTTATCCTTACAACGAGAAATTCTACGATGAATACACAGTTGTTTTACATTTGAAATGTCAGGATAACGACATTGCCGAAAAATGTTTCAACAAGCGTTCGGATGAAGAAATCAATGCTCTTACAAAAGATGTTCTTGCAGGAAAGGCCGTTGCCGAAAATACTACGGTTAAGTATAACGGATTAACACTTACCTACAAAGTTAAAAGAACTACAAACGAAATTGTTTATCTTGAATATAAAAAGGATATGACGGTTTCCGCTGATGTTTCTTTTACGGGAGATTTTGAAAAAGTCCCCGCAGGTAAACTTACATTTGACATTACCGAATCAAATCATTTTGATTTTACATGGCCTGCACTTATCTTGTCCGAAAGTAAAATGAACATAGAGCCGAAAAATTCAGATAACCTTCTTGCAACTCTCATTTGCGATGAACCCACAAAGTACAATGTTACATGGACTTCATCAGATGAAAATATTGCAAAGGTTGACGAGGAAGGCTACATCAAAGCCGGAAAAGAAGCAGGAAAATCAGCAATTATCACCGCTTCATTTAAGTTCGGCGGAAAAGTTTTCAGCGATTCCTGTGAAATTACCGTCGGTGTTCCGGTTGAATCCGTTGCGATGAATAAGAGAAAAATCAGCCTTAACGTGGGCGATGAATTTACTCTTTCCCCGAAAATTTCTCCCGCAAAAGCAACTGATAAAACAGTTACATGGTACACTGAGGACGAATCAATCGCCACGGTCAGCGAAGACGGTGTTGTTACCGCCGTTAAACCCGGTACTGTTACGGTCTACCTGTTGACAAACGACGGATATTTTAAATCTTCATGTGAGGTGAGTGTTAAATGAGCGAGAAAAAGACAAACGTCAAGGACTTTGTAAACAACGTCTTTGATAAAGAAGATAATTCCGCTGCCGGTATCGGTAAAGAGAAACTTAATAAATACAGCGATATCGCAGTAAAAATGTTCCATACCAGTGTCCTTTCTCCGAAAGAAATGATACTCCCCGCAATCGCACAACTTGCCGAAAAACTTATTTTCGGTATCAACATTTACCGTACACTCTATTTTGTCAATGTTCTCAAAATAGATATGACGTATGTTACTCTCATACTCACTCTTATCGGTATCTATGATATTCTTAACAATCCCCTTATGGGTATGGCTTATGACCGTACACGTACACGTTGGGGTAAGGCCCGTCCCTATATCGTTTTCGGTGCTATCCCCTACTATTTAAGTACGGCGATACTGTATTGCGGTGCTTTGTTCCTTGACAATAAGCCCGGTAACGATCCTACGAAAATTATTTTCGTTTTCGTTATGCTCTTTATTCAGGAGACGTTCTCCACGATCTATTCGCTTCCACGGTACAATATGCTCACTCTTCAGACCGCGAACCCGCACGACAGGATCACCGTCGGTCTGCTCAATACCTATATCGGCGAATTGGGCTCGCAGCTCGTTTACGTTATCTTCAGTCGGCTGATGGAGCTTTACAACAAGGGCTACAGCAAAATTTCGATGCCGATGATCTTTTCGATCCTTTCCATTCTGTCCGCTTCCATTGGAGCGGTCAGCAACATGCTGATGGCGCTCGGATGCAAGG
>JAZUKF010000096.1:0-39769 GCA_045643165.1 Acutalibacteraceae bacterium
TTTGACTATCTTGAAAACAAAAACAATGTTACTTTTAAAGGCGAATATATGGAACAGTATTCATGGGCTGAAGAAAGAAAAGGATTACTTTTTTCGGAGGTATAATATATGATTGGTCAATTCCTGACGGGATTTTACATAGCAAACTTTTTACCGTTTTTTACGGTAGTTTGTATCATTATGCTTTCTCTGAACGATGAAAGTTTTCCGAAAAACACAAAAATTCATCTGATAGTAATTTCCGTATTGATATTCATTATGCTTGTGGGAGATTATTTTGATGTTACCATTACGGAATTTGGTCAAAACCCGGATGGGTTAAGATTATATTTCCTGCGTTTTGTCGGCTCGTCAATATGTCATTTCGGCAGACCGATTATTCTTTTTGTTTCCTTGCTGTTGATTTACACACCCGGAAAAACAATAACTGTGATTACCTCCGTTCCCGCAATTATAAATACCGTTCTTATCATATCAAACTTTTGGACAAAACTTGTTTTTGACGTTACTCCCGATAATATTTGAAAAGCAGGTCCGCTTCTCAATCTGAATTACGGAATATTCGGATTATATATTGGTTTGATTATTCTTTTCCTTTTTGTATATTGGAAAAAATTAGATATGCCGGAAAGAATTGCAATCGCAATTTCCCTTATAATTATTCTTTCCAGTGTGATATCCGATATAATCAGAACAAATGAACAACATTCAATGATGTTTGTTGTGGCGGCAACATTTCTGATGTACTACGTATTTTTAAGCACAAGACGTACAAACGAACTGATACGACTTCAAAAAGAAAGACTTGAACTTCAGAAAAATATTATCCATTCCTCTCAAATTCAACCACATTTCATCTATAATACCCTAAATACGATTTACGGTTTGTGTGAAACAAATCCTACACTTGCGCAGAAAACCATACTTAATTTTTCCTCATTTCTCAGAAGAAATTTGGATTACGGTTCGGCGGATGAAATGATTCCCATTGAAAACGAACTTGAACATACTAAATTCTATACTTCAATCGAAGAAATACGCTTTGAAAATCTGAACATAATATACGATATTCATGACGGAGGTTATACGGTGCCGTTTCTTATCATTCAACCTATGGTGGAAAATGCGATACGCCACGGCGTGCGTGGAATGGATAACGGTACTGTAATTATTTCGCTTAACAGGGACACCGACAAAAACGGTAAAACAGTTCATGTTATCGAAATTTCCGATAACGGAAACGGCAAATCAAAAAGCAATAAAATGTTAGGTCAGCATACGGGAATAGGAATACCGAATGTGCGTGAAAGAGTGGAGAATATCGCAAAAGGTTCTTTTGATATCACAATGTCCGAGGAGAACGGCACAAGGGTAACGATAAAAATTCCGGAATGATATTTCAAATGTATTGACATATAACCAAAAATCATATATATTATTGTATATATATAATAAAAATTTTTGATTGGGGTATTTTTATGTTAGATATGATCGCAAAAATCAACGATTCTGTCAACTCCTTTGTATGGGGTGTTCCCGCAATGATATGTATTGTGGCGGTGGGACTTCTCATGCTCATAAGAACACGTGGAATACAATTCAGAAAATTCGGTTATTCTATGAAATCCACCATCGGAAAAATGTTCACCAAACAAAAGGCGGCAGACGGTTCAATAACTCCGTTTCAAGCCGTTTGTACAGCCCTTGCGGCAACTGTCGGCACGGGCAATATCGCCGGTGTTGCCGGTGCCATCGCAATAGGCGGTCCCGGTGCTGTTTTCTGGATGTGGATTTCCGCTCTGCTTGGAATGGGAACGAAGTTTGCCGAAGTTACCCTCGCAGTGGAATACCGTGAAAAAAACAAAAAAGGTGACTGGGTCGGCGGTCCCATGTATTACATAAAAAACGGTTTGAAAAAGAACTGGCATTTCCTTGCATATTTATATGCGGCTCTGGGAATTCTTACAGTTTTCGGAACAGGTAACGCAACACAGGTAAACACCATTGTTACCGCCATAAATTCCGCAGTATCAAGTTTTACTACCCTGTCGGATAATTCCGTTAAAACAATGAACCTTATTATCGGAATTGTAATAACCTGCCTTATTGCACTTATTCTTTTAGGCGGACTTAAAAGGATAGGAAACGTAACGGAAAAACTTGTGCCGTTTATGGCTCTCATCTATATTATTCTTGCGTTAGGCGTTGTGGCAATCAACTACAAGAACATTCCTTCCGTTTTCAAACTTATCATTGTTTCCGCTTTCAATCCGAAGGCGGCAATCGGCGGAGCGGTGGGAAGTATGTTCACCAGCGTCAAGAAGGGCGTATCTCGTGGAATTTTCTCCAACGAAGCAGGTTTAGGTACCGCATCCATTGCCCACGCTTCAGCACACACGGATTCAGCCGTACAACAAGGCTTTTTCGGAATATTTGAAGTATTTATGGATACTATCGTAATATGCACTTTAACCGCACTTGTAATCCTTACAAGCGGAGTAAAAGTAGGATACGGTGAAGCCGCAGGTGCAGAACTTACTATCAGCGGATTTACTTCGGCATACGGAAACTGGGTTACGATTTTCACCGCTGTTGCAATGTGCTGTTTTGCCTTCTCCACAATTCTCGGCTGGGGATTATACGGTGTAAGATGCTCGGAATTCCTTTTCGGCTCAAAGTCAAATACCGTGTTCCTGATAATCTATTCGCTTGTTGCCATTCTCGGTGCAACGCTTAAACTTGATTTGATTTGGAACATTGCCGATACATGCAACGGACTTATGGCAATACCGAACCTTATTGCACTGTTGATGCTGTCCGGTGTGGTGGCAAAACGGTTGAACGAATTTTTTTCGGATAAAAAAGAGCATAAACTTCAAAAGTAAACTAAAACGGAGCTGCTGAACGGCAGTTCCTTTTATATTAAAAATTTTACAGAAAGTTACGTTTATGAAAATGTCTGATTGTTTAAAACCCGATTTCCATATCCATTCCGATTTTTCCGACGGAAGCGACTCCGTAGAAGAAATTGTGAATAATGTCCGACGTGCGGGATTAGATGCTTTTTCCCTCACCGACCATGATGCCGTAGACGGTTGCAGAGAAATAAAAAAATTCCTCCGTGATGACGACGCATTTTTCATCAACGGTGTTGAAGTGTCAAGCGAAAATGAATACGGAAAATTTCATATTTTAGGATATTGTTTTGATGAAAATAAAAAGTCCGTTCTTGATGTGGTAGATTTCACCCACAGCGTAAGAATGGAGAAAGCGGAAATGCGTTTTAATTTTCTTGAAGAAGAATACGGATTTACTTTCACCGGAGAAGAAAAGAAAAATATTATCTCTCTGAAAAATCCCGGTAAACCTCACTTTGTCAATCTTTTAATAAAAAAAGGGTTCGTTCATGATAAAAAACAGGGCTTTGAAATTCTGTCAAAACTTCGTACTCCCCACAAAGTGCTGACACCTTCGGAGGCGATCGGTGCCATATCGGATGCCGGGGGTATTCCGGTTCTTGCCCACGGTATTTTGGGGGACGGTTCAACGGTTCTGTCCGAAAAAGAAATTACTCAATGTGTCGAAGAAATGAAAAATGACGGTCTTATGGGACTTGAATGTTTTTATTCCGCATTTTCCGAAAATCAAAAGGAAACTATGCTCTCCCTTGCGAAAAAGTACAATCTTCTCGTTACCGCAGGAAGCGACTATCACGGAAAAAATAAAACAATTCGGCTGGGAGATACAAACAGTCCTGACAATAATATAATGAAAAACTTTTATAAAGCAATCGGACTTATTAAATAATTATAAAGTATCTGTCGCATTCGGGAAAAAGAAAAAATTCTTTATCCTGATGCGACAGTTTTTTATATCAAAGTCCCGTTATATGGACAATCAATATGATAATATATGTACGATGAAAGAAATGAAAGGGGTATTATCATGAAAAAGATAATGGGATTTACGGATGAAATAATTGAAGAAACGAAAACAGTTAAAGATATCCCGGAGGTTGAACCCGTCACGACAAAAAAATCTCTTGTAAGTTTATCCTTTGAGGGTATCAATAAAGCATACACGTATTACAATGATACTTTTGATTTACAGATAGGAGATAAAGTATTTGTCAGCGGAAAACTTTACGGTAAAATCGGTTGTGTGCAGGATGTAAATTACTGCTTTAAAATCAAGTTATCCGATTACGAAAGAGTTATTGCCAAAACTGACACGGAAATCAAAGGCGATTTTATCTTTTATTCAGATAAAGCTATCAGTTTTAATACGAATATGACTCCGGAAAAATTTGAAAAGATCATTATACCGCCTCAACTTGATAAGGATGACAGAAAGCAAATCGCACAAAATATAAATGATGATTTTCTCTATGGCGAAGGTTGGAGCGTAAATCTTGAAAATTATATTGAAAGTGAATACATTACAAAATACGAAGCGGATGAAGCACTTGATATGTGTTTGAACGGCGATGTGGTTTATCTTTCATTTGACGGAGAAAAAGGTGTTGCCTATATCGGAGACGGTGAGTATCGCAAAGTGGAATTTACCTATGACGGTGAAAACGTAAACGATATTTACTGCGATTGCTTATATCCCGGCAACAAGATCTGTAAACACGAAATCGCAATGCTCATCACAATGAAGATGCTTATGGAATGTGAAAAGATAGCAGAAAAGAATTTTACCGTTTTTGATAAAAAATACTTTTTATATACATTCCTGTTTTCCGAAAATAAAAACAGAATATCATTTATGTGATTTTAAATTGTGCATCACCCTCAAAGTGTAATCGCTATTTGCGGTTTTCTTTGAGGGTATTTTTTTGATTATTCAAAATGTTGCCGTATGAAACATTTATTGTTAAAAAGATATGATATATAATCCATTGATTTTTTTTTCAATATGTTGTAAAATAGACTAAACATTAAATATGAGGGGTGTTTAATATGGATTGCTGTTGCCAAAACAACGATTTATCACTTATCAAAGATGTGCTTGACAAATATGCAGACGTTAAGGGCAGTCTTATTACAATTCTCCAAAAGGCTCAGGAGATTTACGGTTATCTTCCCACAGATGTTATTTACCATATTGCGGAAAGAACCGGTAATACACCGGCTAAAGTTATGGGCGTTGCCACATTCTATACACAATTTCGTTTTAAACCGGTAGGTAAATATCTTATCATGCTCTGTCAGGGTACCGCTTGCCACGTTAACGGTTCGGAAAGAATTGAAAGCACGATTAAAGAACAACTTAATATCAGCGACGGTGAAACCACCGAGGACAATCTTTTCACATTGAAAAACGTTGCCTGTCTCGGTTGTTGCAGTCTTTCCCCCGTCATGATGATAAACGGTGAGACATACGGAAATCTTACACCTGCGAAGGTTACGGAAATCCTTTCACAGTTAAGAAAAGAAGCGGAGGAGGAAAAATGATGAAAATAGTTGTAGGCGAAGGAAGTTGCGGTATTGCCGCAGGTGCCGGCAAAGTTTATGACGCACTTGAAAAAATAATAAATAATTCCGAGTCTGTTTCCCTTTCCGTTACAGGCTGTATCGGTATGTGTTATCTTGAACCCATTGTTGATATTTACGACGGAAACGAACTTGTTAAAAGGCTTGTAAAGGTTAATGAAAAGGACTGCGAAAAAATTGTCGAAGCAGTTAAAAGCAATAACCTTTCTCTGCTTGATGACATTACAATTACTGCGGATGACGAAAGTTTCCTCGAAAAACAAACGAGAATTGCTTTACGTCATTGCGGTTTGATAAATCCGAATAAAATTGAAGATTATCTTGCATCCGACGGTTATAAAGCCATTGAAAAAGTGCTTAAAACCATGTCCCCCGAAGATGTTATTGAAGAAATAAAAACTTCCGGACTTGCAGGACGTGGCGGTGCCGGATTTCCCACATGGTTCAAATGGAATGCCGCAAGGCAGTCGGAGGGCGAAGAAAAATATCTTATATGTAATGCCGACGAGGGCGATCCCGGTGCATTTATGGACAGAGCCGTTATCGAAAGCGATCCCCACAGTCTTATTGAAGGTATGCTCATCGGTGCTTATGCCATAGGTGCAAAGGAAGCAATCGTTTACGTCCGTGCGGAATATCCCCTT
This sequence comes from Acutalibacteraceae bacterium, assembly GCA_045643165.1. Classification (GTDB taxonomy): domain Bacteria; phylum Bacillota; class Clostridia; order Oscillospirales; family Acutalibacteraceae; genus SIG575. The sequence continues at coordinate 6,143 of JAZUKF010000096.1, forward strand.
GCTATTCTCCGTCTTGAAGAAGCGATAAGACAAGCGGAGAAAAAAGGCTTTGTGGGAGAAAATATTTTAGGAAGCGAATTCAGTTGTTCCTTCAGGATAAAAGCAGGTGCAGGTGCTTTTGTATGCGGAGAAGAAACGGCACTTATCGAATCATTGGAGGGAAGCCGCGGAATGCCCCGTCTTAAACCGCCTTTCCCGGCACAGGCAGGCTATTGGTACAAACCTTCAAACATCAACAATGTTGAAACCTTTGCCAACGTAACATGGATAATCCTCAACGGCGGTGAAGCATACAGTGCCATGGGAACTTCCGACAGTAAGGGTACAAAAGTCTTTGCTCTTACGGGTAAAATCAAACGTGGCGGACTTGTTGAAATCCCCATGGGAATGACTTTACGTGATGTGATTTTCGATATCGGCGGCGGAATACGTGACGGCGGAGAATTTAAGGCCGTTCAGATGGGCGGTCCCAGCGGCGGATGTATCCCGGCAGATTTGCTTGATACTGTTATCGACTATAAAAAATTAAGTGCCACCGGTGCGATTATGGGTTCAGGCGGAATGGTTGTTATGGATAATACCACCTGCATGGTGGGAATGGCAAAGTTCTTCCTTGATTTCACTGCAAAAGAATCCTGTGGTAAATGTGTTCATTGCCGTATCGGTACACGCAGGATGTTGGAAATTCTCACAAGAATTGTTGACGGAAAAGGTCAGGACGGCGATATTGAACTTCTTGAAGAATTATGCTATGCCATAAAAGACGGTGCTTTATGCGGTCTCGGTCAAACGGCTCCGAACCCTGTTCTGACCACTATAAAATATTTCAGGAACGAATATGAAGCCCATATAAATGAGAAAAAATGTCCTGCAAAAAGTTGTACAAATCTTCTCACCTATTCCATTGATAAAGACAGATGTAAGGGCTGTTCACTTTGTTCAAAGAAATGTCCCGTTGAAGCGATCAGCGGTGTGATAAAAAGCCCCTTCACCATTGACAGTGATAAGTGTATTCGTTGCGGTCAATGTAAGACTGTATGTAAATTCGGTGCAGTCGTTGTTGAATAAGGAGGTAGAAAGATGAGTAAAATCGAACTTGTTATAGACGGTAAAAAAGTTTTCGGTGAAAGCGGAGATACAATTCTGAAAATCGCCGAGAAGAACGGAATAGAAATTCCCACATTATGCTATCATGAAAGTGTTGCTCTTTACGGTGCCTGCGGTCTTTGTACGGTTGAAGTTGAGGGTATTCCGAAACTTCTGAGAGCCTGCTCCGCAAAAGCAAACGACGGAATGATTGTGCATACAAATTCAGAAAGAGTTAAAAAGTCAAGAACTATTGCCCTTGAACTCCTTATGAGCGACCACACGGGAGACTGTGTAGGTCCCTGCTCTTTAAACTGTCCCGCAGATACAGACTGTCAGGGCTACGTTAAACTTATCAGCGAAGGTAAATTCCATGATGCGGTAAAAGTAATAAAGGAACGTATTCCTATCCCTGCTTCCATCGGCAGAGTTTGTCCTCACCCCTGTGAAACGGCTTGCAGAAGACAAATGGTTGAAGATTCAATTTCCATCGCTTACCTTAAAGCATTTGCGGCGGACGAGGATCTAAAAGAAAACACATTTACACCGGATGTTTCCGAGGAAACCGGTAAAAAAGTATCTGTTATCGGCGGCGGCCCCGCAGGTCTTACGGCAGCATACTTTTTGAGAACAAAAGGACATTCCGTTACCGTTTACGATGCAATGCCGAAAATGGGCGGTATGCTTCGCTACGGTATTCCGGAATACAGACTTCCGAAAAAGGTTCTTGACAGAGAAATTTCCGAAATAGAAAAATTAGGTGTTACGCTTAAAAATAACATCAAAATCGGCAAAGATATTTCATTTGACGAAATCAAAAAGTCCTCCGATGCGGTGCTGGTTGCCATCGGTGCATGGAACAGCATGGGTATGCGTTGCAAAGGTGAAGAATTAAACGGTGTTTTAGGCGGAATTGATTTCCTGCGTGAAATCGCATTGGGCAACAAGCCTGAAATCGGCGAAAATGTTGCAGTCTGCGGCGGCGGCAACACGGCAATGGATGCTTGCAGAAGTGCCGTAAGACTGGGTGCAAAAAATGTCTATGTTATTTACAGAAGAACGAAGGACGAAATGCCGGCGGAAAAAATCGAAATTGCCGAAGCTGAGGAAGAAGGAGTATGCTTTAAATTCCTTACAAATCCTGCTGAAATCATAGGTGAAAACGGTAAAGTTTCAAAGGTTAAACTTCAGGTTATGGAACTGGGTGAACCTGATGAAAGCGGCAGACGTTCCCCCGTTCCGGTTGAAGGAAAGTTTGAATATCTTGACGTTGACACGGTTATTATGGCAATAGGTCAAAAGGTTAACGTAAATGGCTTTGAAAATCTTGAACTTAATAAAAAAGGCATCATCTGTGCGGATGAGAGAACTTTCCGTACATCCGAAGAGGGCGTTTTTGCTGTCGGTGATGCAACAAACAAAGGTGCGTCAATCGCCATTGAAGCAATCGGAGAAGCCCATAAGGCATCAAATGTAATTGACGGCTATCTTATCGGAATGGAAATTCCCTACAAAAAACCTTTCGTTTCCGAAAGAGTTGTTACTCCGGAAATGCTTGCAGACAGAGAGAAAAAGGAAAGAGTTAAAATTAAATCCGTTCCCGCAAAAGAACGTATTAAAAATTTTGACGAAATGAATATTCCCCTCACGAAAGAAGAAGCCATGAAAGAGGCATCACGTTGTCTTGAATGCGGTTGCTTCGATTATAAGGAATGTAAACTTATCAGATATGCAAATTGGTATGACATAAAGCCTTCCCGCTTTGACGGAATAAAAAACATCTATCCTCTTGAGAGAAAACTTGTTTCCATTGAAAGAAATCAGAGTAAATGTATTCTCTGCGGTCTTTGTGTCCGTGTTTGCGATGAGGTTGCAAAGAAAGGTATTCTCGGTCTTGTGGGCAGAGGATTTACCACAACGGTTAAACCGGAATTTAATAATCCGGAAACCATCGCACTTTGTAAAGACTGCCATAAATGTGCAGATGCATGTCCTACAGGTGCATTGAAAATTCTTGATAAATAAAACTTAGGCTGGCGAGAGTCGAACCCGTCAGCCTAACAATACGGAAATCGAGCCGAAGCACAAAACAGTGCAACGGCTCGATTTTTTAGTTATGGGTAATGTTTACATTTATTATTCCTCTTACAAATACGTTTTCCGTCATATTTGCGTTTGATTTTTCATATCTATTACAAATCCACTTTGTTTTCGGAGGTAATATAATGAAAAATCCCGTTGAAGAACGTGCCATTGAATTGGCTGAATATATTGTTGAAAACCGTACCACCGTCCGTGCGGCGGCGAAGAAATTCGGCGTAAGCAAATCCACCGTACATACAGACGTTGCCGGACGGCTTCAATATCTTAATCCCCGCCTCTATCACGAGGACAGAGAAGTTCTTGACGTGAACAAAGCACAACGCCACATAAGGGGCGGAATTGCCACAAAAGAAAAATATAAAAATCTTTCTAAATTATAATCTGACGGAATGTTATGTTTCTATTCCGGCAAACTGATTTTGATAAAGTCTGTAATAGCAACCGCCGTTTTTAAGCAAATCTTCATGATTTCCCGACTCGATAATTCTTCCGCCGTCAATTACGATAATTTTGTCCGCATCACGAATGGTTGAAAGTCGGTGGGCAATGATGAAACTTGTTCTGTTTTCCATAAGTTTCACCATGGCAGACTGAATTCTCATTTCCGTTCTTGTATCAACGCTTGATGTTGCCTCATCAAGAATAAGTATTTTCGGGTTTGCAAGCACCGCTCTGGCTATGGAAAGAAGTTGTCTTTGACCTTGACTTAAATTTCCTCCGCCTTCGCTCAAATATGTATCATAGCCGTCGGAAAGTTTTGAAATAAATCTGTCGGCATTTGCGGTAATCGCCGCATTGACAACATCCTCGTGAGATGCTTCAAGGTTGCCGTAATTTATATTTTTCTCAATGGTTTCACCGAAAAGAACGGTATCCTGCAACACTATCGCAATACTCTTTCTCAATTCCTCTGTGGGAATTTCGGAAATGTCTTTTCCGTCTATGGTGATTTTACCGCTGTCAATATCGTAAAATTTCGTAAGCAGATTAACTATGGTGGTTTTTCCGGAACCGGTGGCACCTACTATTGCTATCTTTTCGCCCTGTTTAACTTCAAGATTAAAATCTTTCAGCACGGTTTTTTCGGGATAATATCCGAAAAATACATCTTTGAAAACAACATTTCCTTTTGTTTCCTCTGCCTTAAATTCAGCAGAACCGCCTTTACTTTCAGGGCTTTCATCCATAACTTCAAATACACGTTCCGCACCTGCGATTGAATTCTGAATAGATGCGTACTGATTGGCAATTTCGTTTATAGGTCTTGAAAGTTGTTTTGAATAAAGGATAAATGCCTGAATTACACCTACGGTGATAACCCTGTTCTCTGCAAGAATACCGCCGATTTTCGCACCCTTAAATGCAAAATATGCACCGGAAAGAGCCACAAGAATAAAACTCAGATTGGAAATAATATTCATCAAAGGTCCCATGGAACCGCTTAATACCTGGGCTTTAATGGCGGATTTTCTGAACAAATCACTTGTATAATTAAAATCCTCCTTCGCCTTTCCCTGTCTTGAATAAGCAACCACGGTTTTATATCCCGTAACCATTTCTTCGACCTGTCCGTTCAGACTGCCTAAATGCACCTGCTGTTCCTTATAAAATTTTCTCATATATTTTGACATAAAAATACTTGTAACAATAGTCAACGCAACCGTGCAAACACTTATCAATGTCATCAGCGGTGAATAGCAAAGCATTATCACAACGGAACCCGTAACGCTCAACACAGCGGAAATCAACGAACTGACCGAGGATGAAACGGTATTTGAAATATTTTCAACATCGTTTGTCATTCGGCTCATTATATCGCCGTGATTGTGAGTATCTGTATATCTTATGGGCAGACGGACAAGCTTTGCAAACAAATCGTAACGCAGTTTTTTTACCGTTGAGGTGGAAAGTTTTGCCGAAAACAGTCCCTGCAAATACGTAAATCCCGATGAGACGATATATGTCAATGCAAGAAAAATCAAGGTTTTATAAAACTTACCGGTATCAACATGAAAATTTCCGTCGGTAAATGTAATAAGGTCAATCGCCTTTTGCTGTAATGATGGTGCTAAAAGATTAAGTCCCGTAATTATCAGCATCGTAACGGCAAGAGCAATAAAAACGTATTTACTCGAACCGATATATTTCAGTAATTTTTTCAGCGTTTCACCTGCATTCTTCGGTTTTTCAACCGTCATAACAGGTCCTCTGCCCCCTTTGCCGCCGCCTCGCATCATTCTCGGATTTATCGTCGGAGGTCCGTTTTTTCCTCCCTGCCGGGGTGGAAATCCGTTTCTCGGTTCAGCCATCGTTTTCATCCCCTTTCTTCATTTGAGAGTTATAAATATCCCTGTATATCTCACTGGTTTTAAGCAAATTTTCATGATTATCGCAGGCAACGAGTTTTCCGTCATCAATAACCGCAATTCTGTCGCAATTCTTAATACCCGCAATTCTCTGTGCGATAGTGATAAGAGTTGTTCCTTTAAGATTTTTCTGCAATTCACTGCGAAGTTTTGCCTCTGTGGAAAGGTCAAGTGCGGATGTACTGTCATCGAAAATAAGTACCTGCGGTTTCCTGATAACCGCTCTGGTAATAGAAAGACGCTGTTTTTGTCCTCCTGAAAGTGATGCTCCCTTCTCCGCAATATATCCCTCATATTCTCCGTCCATGGATTCAATAAATTCCGATGCCTGTGCTATATCCGAAGCAGTTTTTATCTCCGTATCATCAGCATCGTACTTACCCCAGCGAATGTTTTCATTTACCGTGCCGGAAAACAATTCGGATTTCTGCATAACCATACCTATTTTTTCTCTGAGACATTCCAAATCATATTCACGCACATCGACACCGCCGATTTTCAGACTGCCGTCGGTAACATCATAAAATCTCATAATGAGATTTACAAGGGATGTTTTTCCCGAACCGGTTGCACCGAGTACGGCAATATTCTCACCCTTTTTAATTGTGAGATTAAAATCCTTTATTACTTCTTTTCCTTCAAATCCGGGATAATAAAATCCCACATTTTCAAAGGTGATATCACCTAATTCATCGGTTTTATAATCCCCTGTTCTGATAACAGGCTCCGTATCAAGAACTTCGATAATTCTGTCTGCCGATGCCTTGGCTCTCGTTACGGACTGAAACATTCCGCTGACCATCATCAAAGACATTAAAATCTGTGTGATATATGTAACCGCCGCCATAACGCTGCCCACCTGTATATCCGATGCGGCAGAACGTATCTCATTTCCTCCGATAAGAATAATCGAAACAACAGATACATTTAAGATTATCATCAGTACGGGTGCCATAAATGACATCAGTTTCAATACTTTATAGTTCGTTCCTATCAAATCATCGTTTGCGTTTGAGAAACGGTTTGTTTCAAATTTTTCTCTTACATAAGCCTTGATAACTCTCGCTCCCGTTACATTTTCCTGAACAACGGAATTGACTTTATCAAGTTTTTTCTGAATGACCTTAAATAAGGGTGCGATATTTTTTATGAAGAAAAACATTATCAGTATTTCAAGAGGCAACGCAACCGCCACAACAATGCCGAATTTAACATTTAACCTGAGCATCATTATTATTCCGCCGACAAACAGCATTGATGAACGGACAAAAAGCCGTAAAGCCATATCCACAAACTGCTGTATCTGATTGATGTCCGTTGTCATTCTCGTAACAAGAGAGCCTGTTGTGAATTTATCCGTCTGCTGAAACGACATATCCATAACATGGCTGAAAGCATCGTTTCGCAAATCACGGCTGAAACTGTGGGACGTTATTCCGCTGAATGCAGATGAACCCACACCGCATACTCCCCCCACAACGAGAAGCAAAAGCATTTTTATTCCCGTTGAAATGATCAGTTCAAAATCATGTCCGATTACACCTTTATCAACTATTTCCGACATTAAAGTGGGCAACAGCAAATCAATCAGCACTTCGCCTATCATGGTAACGGGTGTCATGACGGCGAAAAAGATGTAGGGCTTCATATACTTAAAAAGTTTCATTATTTACTCTTTTCCTCCGAAATAAGATTTTTTACAATTTTTATCAACAGTTTTTTAAGGATTTTTCTTTCTTCCTCATTAAATCCGTCAAGCATATTTTCCTCATTATTCCTGACTGATTCAAAAATTTTCCTGTCAATCTCTCTGCCTTTTTCCGTGAGAGAAACGATACTGTTTCTCATATCCGATTTATCCGGACGTCTTTCAACAAGACCGTCATCCTCCATCTTCCGTAAAGCAACGCTGACGCTGGGGGCGGAAAGATGAGTCATATTTACAATATCCCTTTGAGTTAAATCATCCTCATGTGCAAGGTGATAAAAAATCCTGTAATTACCTTTTGATATTCCGAAACTTTCGGATTCACGTCTGATTTTATCGTGAAGCATTTTTCCGATATCGTTGATCAACATTCCTTCGGTTAATTCTTCAATATTCACATCATTCATTATATGTTTTTCTCTCAAAAAAGAAGCCTCCCTTCAAAAATGATTAGTTTTCTAACTAATTATATCATCCTTTTTATTTTTGTCAATAAGAAATTTAATTAACAACTTGATAAATAACAATAAATATGATATACTTTATTGTGAAAAACATTAAAATAAAAAGGTTGTGAATGTATGAAAATCAAAGACATTTTTGAGAACGGAAAATCCACTCTTTCGTTTGAAGTTTTTCCACCGAAAACAAGCGATGTTTATGACAGCGTGGAAGCCGCCACAACGGAAATTGCAAAACTGTCCCCCGACTTTATGAGCGTTACATACGGTGCAGGCGGTGGTACAAGTGATTATACGGTCAAAATCGCTTCAAATATCCAAAAGAAATGCGATGTTCCTACCTTGGCACATCTGACCTGTGTTTCATCGGAAAAAGCGGACATAATAAAACAACTGACTTTACTTAAAGAAAACAATATTCAAAATATTATGGCTCTCAGAGGAGATATTCCCGAAAATGCCGATTTATCAAAGAAAAGGGATTATAACTATGCTTCGCAACTCATTGAGGAAATCAAAAATTTTGATGGAAATTTCTTCTGTATCGGCGGTGCATGTTATCCGGAGGGACATACGGAATCTCTTTCCCAAAAAGATGACATTCTTCATCTGAAAGAAAAGGTTGATGCCGGATGCGATTTTCTTACAACACAAATGTTTTTTGACAACAACATTCTTTATAAATTTTTATGCAAACTTCGTGATGTGGGTATAAATGTGCCGGTTGTGGCGGGAATAATGCCTGTTACAAATGCAAAACAAATTAAAAGAATATGCAAACTTTCCGGAACATATCTTCCCGGAAAATTTGTCAATATCGTTGAAGCATTCGGTGATGATCCGGATGCAATGAAGCAGGCGGGAATTGCCTATGCCACGGAACAGATCATTGATTTAATCTCCAACGGTGTAAAAAATATTCACGTTTATTCCATGAATAAGCCCGATATTGCTTTAAGTATTCAGAATAATCTTTCTCAAATAATAGGTAAATAGTATGAAAATTACAGATATCATCCTAAACGAAAACTTTTATTTTGACGGTGCTATGGGTACAATGCTTCTGAATAACGGACTTGCCCCGGGCGAAAAATCCGAAAAACAGAACATTGACCGTCCTGAAAAAATAATTGAAATCCATAAACAGTATCTGCTTGCAGGTGCTGATATCATCAGTGCAAATACTTTCGGTGCAAACAGGTTTAATTTCCCCGAAAAGTGCGGAAAATACACTGTGGAAAACATCGTATCTTCCGCAGTAAAGAATGTAAAACAAGCCATGAAGGATACGGGCAGGGATAAATTCGTTGCCCTTGACATCGGTTCCACGGGAAAACTTCTTAAACCCTACGGAGATTTGGATTTTGAGGAAGCGGTTGAAGTTTTTTCCGAAATGATTATTGCGGGTGAAAAAGCAGGAGCGGATCTGGTTCTCATCGAAACAATGACCGACTGCTATGAAACAAAGGCAGCTGTAATTGCGGCAAAAGAGAATTGCTCTCTGCCGATTTTAGTCAGCAACGTTTACGATGAAAACGGCAAAACAATGAGCGGTTCCGATGTTCTGACAATGGTGAGCATTCTCGAAAGCCTGGGAGTTGATGCTATAGGAGTGAACTGTTCATTAGGTCCGAAGCAGATTTTTCCCATTGCCGAAAGCCTTGTAAAATATGCCTCTGTTCCCGTTTTCGCAAACCCCAACGCAGGTTTACCCCGTGAAGAAAACGGTAAACTCGTTTATGACATTGATGATGAAGAATTCTCCGATTGGATGGTAAAATATAAAAAAGCAGGTGTAAGAGGTTTAGGCGGTTGTTGCGGTACAACGCCGAAATTCATCGAAAAAACCGTTGAAAAAACAAAAAATCTTCCCGCCGGGAATATAACAAAAAAGGATTTCACCGTTGTATCCTCCCATGGGAAAAGTGTTGTTTTCGGAGACAGACCTGTTATTATCGGCGAAAGAATAAATCCCACCGGAAAGCCGAAATTCAAGCAGGCGTTAAAGGAAAATAACATTTCATATATTCTCGGTGAGGCGACTTCTCAGGAAGAAAACCATGCGGATATACTTGATGTAAATGTGGGACTTCCCGAAATTGATGAAGCGGAAATGCTGACAAATGCGATAAAATCAATACAGTCAAATGTGGATTTACCGCTTCAAATAGATACCTCCGATTTTACCGCCATGGAAAAGGCAATGCGTATTTATAACGGCAAGCCTATGATAAATTCCGTCAACGGCAAGGAGGAAACAATGAAAGCCGTTTTTCCGCTGGTAAAAAAATACGGCGGTGTGGTTGTGGCACTTACTCTTGACGAAAACGGCATTCCCGACTCTGCCGATAACAGGGTTAAAATTGCAGAAAAAATAATAAAAACCGCAGAAAGTTACGGTATAGATAAGAAAAATATTGTGGTTGACACATTGACCTTGACCGTTTCATCCGACGGAAATTCCGCAAAAACAACACTTGAAGCGGTAAAAAAAGTTAAAGAAAAAACAGGCGTTAAAACTGTTTTGGGAGTGTCAAATATTTCCTTCGGTTTACCGCATAGAGATAACGTGAACTCCGCATTTTTTACCCTCGCCATGGAGAACGGACTTGATAGTGCGATAATAAATCCGTTTTCGCAAAAAATGATGGAAGCATATTTCGGTTTCTGTGCATTAAATAACTGTAAAAACGGAATTTCAGACTACATTTCCTTTGCTCAAAATGATAATTTATCAAAGGAAATCGCATCCGCCGAAATGAGTCTTTCCGCCGCTATTGAAAAAGGGTTGAAAGATAAATCGGCAGATATTACGGCAGAACTTTTAAAAGAAAAAGAAGGTCTTGAAATTATCGAAAATGAAATCATTCCGGCTCTTGACAGAGTGGGAACAGGTTTTGAAAATAAGACAGTATTTTTACCTCAACTCCTGATGTGTGCCGAAGCGGCGAAAGAATCTTTTAATGTGATAAAATCACAGATTAAAGCGGATAATACCGCAAAAAAAGGTAAGATACTCCTTGCCACGGTTAAAGGCGATATCCACGATATAGGGAAAAATATTGTTAAAACTCTTTTGGAAAACTACGGCTATGAAGTAATTGATTTGGGAAAGGACGTACCACCGCAAACAATCGTTGACACGGTGAAGGAACAGAACATTCCAATTGTGGGACTCAGTGCTTTGATGACCACCACCGTCCCCTCAATGAAAGATACTATTGACCTTTTAAAGAAAAGCGGATGTGAATGCAAAACAGTTGTGGGCGGAGCCGTCCTCACCGGCGATTATGCAGACATGATAGGAGCGGATAAATATTCCGCTGATGCTATGGAAACGGTAAGATATGCCGAAAAAATATTAAATAATAAGTAATAATTAACACATAAAAACAAAAGGTTGTTGAAAGGCTAAAAAATCTTTCAACAACCTTTTTTATAACATTTATTTTCTTACGAATCGTAGAATAACTGTCCTTCGGCGGTTTCCGCTCTTTCGGACGTAGGATAATCAAAGCAGGGGTTTGTCTTTAACAAATCCGCAAATAATCTTGCTTCATACTTTGCCATATTCAAATCATGCAGAATATAATTCCCGCAGTTTTGCGGATTGGCTCCGGGAACTTCGCCCTTATAATCGGCACAATATTCAAATGCACGTATCATCAAAGGAAGCATCTCCTCCCCTGTTGGGTGTCCCTTTACAATAAGATAGCATCCTGTCAGACAACCCATAGGTCCCCAATAGATTATGCGGTCCTTCCATTCATCGTCATTACGAAGAAATGTTGCGACAATATGCTCAATGGTGTGCATGGCATTGGGATGAATTGCCGGCTCGGCATTGGGCTTTTTCATTCTGATATCAAATGTTGTTGCCTTTTCCTCACCGAGAATATCCAAACGGGATTCATAAATTCCCGGTACGATTTTATTATGGTCAACCTGAAAACTCGGTATTAAATCCATAGTATTACTCCTAACATTATTTTATTCCCACATATTTCAGTATTCTGTCAATGCTTATAAGTCCCGTAAAAAGTGAGAAGAAGAACGAAATATATTTTCTGTAAAATCTTTCAAAAATATTTTCCTTCTTTGAAGGTTTTTCGCCCGTTGTTACACCCTTCACCGTATATGTAAAAGATGCTGATGCGGATGCGTGGTCAGAACAGCGTTCACCGTCGGAATTCAATATATCAAAAAAGTATTCAAAACTGTCGCATTTTAATTCAATAGTGTTTCCGCTTCTGTAAAGGAATTTTTCAACAGAATCCCATTTGCCCCAATAATCGTTATATCCGTAGCCGAGTTTCTGTCCCCATTCGGAATAATCGTCATAATTTCCGTTATTATAAAGTTCCGTCCAGGCATCTTTGAAACCTTCTTCTTTTATAAGACGGTTTGTAAAATAAACTCCGCTTGCATCCCCCGTATGATGGGATGAAATATTAAAATCTCCCGTAATAATTACCGGTCTGCCTGTATTCTTACTGTCGATAAGGTCTGCAAGCTGTTTGAAATTATCCTTTCTCGCAACCACCGATTTTTCATCACCGAAAGCATCGGCGTGAATATTATAAAAATCAATATAAACACCGTTACCGATTTCAATGCAGGCATAGGTTATTCCCTTTCTGGAATAAATATCCGCACCGTCATCTTCCGTGCCGTTGCCGGACAGAGAATTCCACATTATATGTTCTTCACCTGTCATTTTGTAATTCTTCGTGAAGATTGATGTGCCGTCTCCCCAGGGTACACCGCCCCTCCACTGGGTTGAATAATTGTAATTTGTTAATTCTTTTTCAAGAAAATAATCGTAAAAGAAATTTTCCTGTGTTGCGAAAATATCATAGTCTCCGGAATTAACATACTTTCCTATGCACTTCTGATTAGCAATAGCGGGATTATCAAGGAAACTCCAAATTTTCTTTGCGGTAACCTTTCCGGAAAACATATCAAACTTAGGAAGTCCGGCAACATTATAGCATAATGCTTTAAATGTTCCCGACGGAAGCTCCTCTGCACTGACCGAAAAAGCACACACGCTTGACAGCGTTAAAACCGCAAGAATTATCGCAGTTATTTTTTTAAATTTTTTCATAGTATTACTCCTCACAAAATAATCTGATATAATAATAACATTTTATTTTCTTTTAGTCAAACAAAAAATTAAATTCCGTGTATTATCTTAAAATAAAAGCAGAAAATAGATAAAACATTTTCGGGGTTGATAAATATAAAAAGAGTAAAAACCGTAATGATTATTATGACGTTCTGTTTTCTGTCTGTATCAGTAAATCTTCTTTTGATAAACTTAAAAAAAGATAAAGTTACCTGTTATTCAACCGCATTAAAGGAAACGGTTATTTCAAAGGGCAGAGGCGATATTTACGATATTAAAATGAGAAAACTTGTCAACGATGATGAAAAAGATATAATTATTCAAAATCCGAACAGTATCATTGAAATTGAAACAGCCGAAACGCTCAATGACAAAAACATAATTACCGCAAAAAAATATAACAGATATAAAAATACTTCCTTTGCGTGTCATATTATCGGATATGTAAATTCGGATAATCAGGGAGTAAGCGGAATTGAAAAAAGTTTTGACGATTATCTCACAAGCCAAAACAGAACATTATCCGTCAGATATTTTTCCGATACGTCCGGTAAACTGCTTTCAGGTGGCGGAAAGGAAATCATAAAAAATGATTATTATTCAAAAAAAGGTGTTCAGCTGACAATAGACAGGGAAATACAGAAAATAACGGAAAATGCTTTAAGACTTTACAATATTGATAAGGGATGTGCCATTGTAACGGAATGTGATACGGGATATATTTCCGCAATGGCGAGTACACCTGTTTTTGAAAGAAATAATCTTGAAAAATATCTTAATGATGAAAATTTTCCCTTCATAAACCGTGCATTATGTTCATATAATGTGGGCTCCGTTTTCAAACTTACAGTTGCGGCGGCGGCAATAAAATACGGATATGATGATTTCGTTTCGGTATGTAACGGAAGTGCAAAGATATCAGACAGGACTTTCGCCTGCTCAAACTATACGAAGCACGGAAAAATTGATTTAAAAACTGCTTTCTCCGTTTCCTGCAACACCTATTTTTTACGTCTTGCAATTAAAATAGGTAAAGAAAAACTTGTTAAAACCGCAAAGGCACTGGGCTTCGGGAAAGAGGATATTTTATGGGATGATATTATTTCATCCGCCGGTAATTTACCCGACACCAGTGATTTAATAAGCGACGGAGATATTGCCAACTTTTCTTTCGGTCAGGGAGAACTTTGTGCAACTCCCCTTCAGATTGCCTCATGCTACTCGGCGGCGGTAAACGGCGGTAAACGGATTTCCCCTGTTTTAGTTAAGGAAATTATTGACGAAAAGGGAAAAACCGTTAAATCATTTACGGAAAATAATTTTGTCTACCGTGCCGTTGACGAAAAGACCTCACAGAAATTAAAAAGTCTGCTGGAATACAATTTTCAATACGGAAACTGTAAAAAAGCAAAACCCGTTAACGGCACAGGTGGAGGTAAAACATCCACCGCCGAAACGGGTAAAACCGATAAAAACGGTCGTAAAATTTTAAATTCATGGTTTGCCGGTTTCACTGAAACGGCAAAGAAAAAATATGTTATCGTAGTCTTAAAAGAAAACGGCATAAGCGGTGCAACGGACTGTGCACCCGTTTTCAAAGAGATTGCGGAAAGACTGATAATTTATGATAAATAATTTTTATTCCTCCGCTTTTTGTTCCGGTATTTGGGGATTTTTCTTCTCCGTATATCTTTTAAGCAAACAGTAAATCACGGAGCATACCGGTACGCTTATCAGCAAACCTGCCGCACCGAAAAGTCCACCCCCCACGGTAACGGAAAACAGCACCCATATTCCCGGAAGTCCCACGGATTTTCCCACAACCTTGGGGTAAATCAGATTTCCCTCAATCTGTTGGAGAATAATCACAAATACGATAAACCAAAACGCTTTGACAGGGCTGACAAGAAGTATGATAAATGCCCCGAAAATAATTCCGATAAATGCTCCGAAAACAGGTATAAGTGCAGTTACACCGATAACCGATGAAATCAGAGCGGCATTGGGCATTTTGAAAATCAACATTCCGAAATAGCAGAGCAAACCTAAAATAAGTGCTTCACAGCACTGCCCCACAAAAAATCTCGAAAAGATATCCGAGGACAGAGAAAGTATTTCAAATATTTTATCTGCCCTTTCTTTTTTAAGCAAACTGTATGCAAGACGTTTTATCTGACTTCCCAGTTTCTCTTTTGAATACAGTACATATATTGAAAAGAAAATTCCGATAATCGTGCTTACCGTAACACCCACAACATCCGCAGTAACGCCGATAGTTTTATTGATAACCTCTCCGGAATCGTTTTTCATAAAATCCAAGAGTTTTTTACTTACTTTATCCCAATTTATATCAATACGGTCAAGCAGTTTTCCGGAAAGATTAAACCTTTGACCTATTCCGTTTATTTTTTCCGAAAGATTATTCATAAACTTCGGAATTTCCTTAATTACCGTTGAGATCGAATTACCGATTTCACCCACGGCAAGGGAGAAAAACGTTGCAACAATGCCGAAAACGATTATTGCTGAAATGATAATACAAAGAGTTCTTTTGATTTTAAGATTTATTTCCTTCTTCCCGGGTTTTCGTGAAATAAAAAGTCGCTTTTCAAAAAAACTCATGGGAACATTTAATATAAATGCAATACTGCCGCCGATAATAAACGGAAGAAAAACTTTTATCAGTTTTTTCAGCAGTTCAAGTACCACTTTATAATTCTGAACAAGTCCGAATAAAATAATCGAAACCAAAACAAGCAATACTATTTTAAACATATTACGTTTTGTCAGATTCATAGTTTTCTCCCCTCCTATACAGTTTAATAAGCCTGACAGTCTGTATTATTCAAAAAAATCATTTAATTCCCTGTTCAAACGTGAAACGGGAAGTCCCACAATATTAAAATAATCTCCGGATATTTTCTCAACCAGCAACGCTCCGAAACCCTGAATACCGTAAGCACCCGCTTTATCCATAGGTTCACCTGTGGAAACATAATCATCAATTTCCTTTTCGGTAAGAGGATAAAATGTTACAGAGGATTTCACGTGAAAAGTTTTTGTCTTTTCACCGTCGGTTATGCAAACTCCCGTAAAAACATCATGGGTTCTGCCGGATAACATCTTAAGCATTTTCTTCGCTTCGTCGGTACTTTTCGGTTTGCCGAGAATAATTCCGTCCAAAGCCACCACCGTATCCGCTCCCACAACGACTCTGCCCTTATTCTTTTCGGAAACAGCCACCGCCTTTCTCGTTGAAAGCACTTCAACGGTTTTATCCGGAGACATTTTTTCCGTATTCTCATCCGTTTCGGAAACAATTACGTCAAAGGTGTATTTTGTTTTTGAAAGCAGTTCACGTCTTCTCGGTGATTGAGAAGCAAGAATTAAATCATTCATTTTCAACATTCTTCATAATATCATCTATTGTATTTTGCAGGGATTGATTATATGACAATTCCTCCCTGACCTTTTTTATGGAATAAAGGACTGTGGAATGGTCCTTTCCGCCGAATTTTGAACCTATTTCAGTTGCGGACATTCCTGTCATTTCTCCGACTATGTACATGGAAACCTGTCTGCCCTTTGAAACGTCGGCAGTCTGTTTCTTTGATAAAATATCACCTGAATTTATACCGTAAACACGGGCAACCTCATCAACGATTTTCTTGAAAGTCGCCTCCGGTGTGCGGTTATCGTTCAAAATATCCTTAATTGCACTCTGTGCCATGGAAACGGTAACCTTTGAAGAGCCGTAAATACTAACATAAGCCTGAACCTTTTTAACCGCTCCTTCAAGTTGACGGATATTATTTTTAAGTTTTTCCGCAAGGAACAGTATCACATCGTTTGAAAGTTCAAGATTTATCATATCCGCTTTTCTCTTGACGATTGCCATCCTCGTTTCAAGGTCCGGCAGTTGAATATCCGCAATAAGTCCCCATTCAAGACGGTTGCGAACACGCTCCTCCAAAGTTTTCATTTCCTTCGGCGGTCTGTCCGAGGTGAGAACGATCTGCTTTCCCTCGTCATAAAGAGCGTTAAAGGTATGGAAAAATTCTTCCTCCGTGGAAACTTTTCCGGCAATAAACTGAATATCATCGACGAGGAGAACGTCAACGGTTCTGTATTTATCATGGAATTTACTCATTCTTTCCTTTCTCGCAAGCATATCGACAAGTTCATTCGTCATGCTTTCACCTGTGATTGAAAGGACGTTTTTATCCGGGAAATTCTTTTTAATTTCTTTTCCGATAGCAGAAAGTAAATGAGTTTTGCCCATTCCGGAAGGTCCCCAGATAAGTAAAGGGTTGTAGCCGTTCACCGAGCCGGGATTATTCGCAACCGCAAGGGCGGCGGCATGGGCAAATCTGTTTGAAGGTCCCACAACAAAGGAATCGAAGGTATTATCCGCCGTTCTTTCAACCGGGACAGTCTTTTCGGCAGGTTTCTGCATTTCCGCATCAATGAGATTGATTTCAACCTCAAAACCGAAAACCTTTAAAAATGCATCTTCAATCACATTCATAAATTTAGAAGCAATGATTTTCCTCTTAAATTCTGCGATTGAAAGGGTTACAACTCCGTCCTCAAACCCTTCAAACTGTAAATCCTTTAACCATACTTTATAGACAGTTTCGGATATTGTATTTTGAAATTCTTTTTTTACTTCTTCCCACAGGGATTCAAAGGTATCCATATTTTTTCTCCGTTTCTCACACTGTACATTCGATGAATTATTCTCTTGTTTTCATAATAAATTCAATTAAACATAAATCTTCCGAGGTAGTCAACTTCATATTGAGTTTATCCCCTGCGACAATGCCGATTTTTGCACCGCTGAAAAGCACAAGTCCGCAGTCATCGGTAACGACGGGACGGGCAGATTCCTCCATAGCGTAATACTCATCATACGCTTTTCTCACAATGCCGTAGCGGAATGATTGAGGTGTCTGACCGAGATACAATTCTTTTCTGACCGGAATGGAATTAAGCGTTTCACCGTCAAGGGAACGGATGATCGTATCATGGGAGGGAATGACAGTATCACATCCTCCGTAAATTTCAACACCTCGGATATTATCGTCAATTATCCTTTGAGAAATTAAAGGACGTGCCGCATCATGAATGATGATAATATCTTCGTCATTACATTCATCCTTGATCAAATCAAGTGCATTGCGGGAGGAAAGTTGTCGTGTTTCCCCTGCATCACCCATCCATCTGACTTTTTTTATCGAATATTTATTAAGAAGATTTTTCATTTCCCCATGATAACATTCCGCACAAATCAGACAGACCGCATCAATTTTTTCATTTTTCTCAAAAGCTTCAAGAGTGTGGATAACAACGGGTTTTCCGCAAATTTCAATAAACTGCTTCGGCTTTTCCGTAACTCCCATACGTGTTCCGTTACCGCCTGCAAGGACAACCGCAATGTTCATTTTACCACCTCTTTTTCGATACAGAAAAAAATTAACCGCCTAAGCGGCTTTTTTATATAAAATAATTTCGTAATATAATACAATATTTCACCTGAAAAGTCAACCACTACACCTTGTGTATAAGCATAAGAAAAGCCCCTATTCGTTAGTAATTATAACGAAAGGGAGCCTGACTTTTTGTTGATAATTTTTATCACGGCAAAATCGTTTCCTCTTACGGTTATTTTTTCATCATAACCCTCCGAACCGTAAAGTACGGTGCCGTTTCTGTACCTTTCATCAAGGTAATAATCTATATCTTCATCATTCCTGTTGACTATCAGAATAATGCTTTCCTTTTCTCCCTGCCGTAAAAAGGCTACGCAACGTCTTTCCGAACTGAGAAATATAATTTTTCCGTCAACAAAGCAACTGTTTTCACGCCTTATTTTTCCCAATAACCGATACTTTTCAAGAAGCGTTTTACTGCCTCCGTCCCAATCGAAACAACTGCGGTTAAAGGGGTCCCTGTACCCTTCAATCCCTATTTCATCACCGTAATACACAGAGGGAACACCGGGCAGCATATACTGAATTGCGGCGGCAAGAGGTACAAGTTTCAAGCCGAAATTATATGCGTTTTTATCAAGTTTCCTGCCGGACTGCCATTCACGGCTTTTATTTTCAAGGCTTTCACCCGCAAGGGCATTTATAAGCCTTTCGGTATCATGGGAGCCGATATGGTTAAAGAGTAAATCAAGGCTTTCTTTCGGATAATTTTCCACTATCGTCATTATTTTTTTATCAAATCTTTCCGCAATTCCCGTTCTGACAAAATTGATTATCGCTTCGGCAAAGGGATAATTCATAACGCTGTCAAGTTGATTTCCCAGAAGATATTTTCGTCTTTTTCCGTAACTTATCTTATTTGACGCATCCTCCCAGACTTCACCGATTATTATTGCATCTTCCTTTTCGGATTTAACGGATTTTCTGAATTTTTCGAGGAAAACATCGGGAAGTTCGTCCGCAACGTCAAGCCTCCATCCGGAAGCACCGCATTTCAGCCATTTCTTTGCAACGGAATTTTCACCTGCGATAAATTCAAGATATTTTTCATTTTCCTCATTAACCTCAGGGAGGATTTTCACTCCCCACCAACATTCGTAATCCTCATTAAAACTGTTGAATTTATACCAATCATAGTAAGGAGATTTCTCCGACTGATATGCTCCCACACTATCGTAGTTTCCGTACTTGTTAAAATAAACACTGTCGTCCCCGGTATGACTGAAAACGCCGTCAAGAATAACGGAAATCCCCTTCGCCTTCGCCTTTTTGCAGAGAGAAACGAAATCCTTTTCATCCCCCAACAAAGGATCGATTTTAAGATAATCTCCCGTATCGTATCTGTGATTTGATGATGCTTCAAAAACGGGATTAAGATAAATACAACTTACTCCCAATGATGAAAGATAATCCAGTTTACTTTCTATCCCCTTTAAATCTCCGCCGAAAAAATCATTATTTTTCGTTATTCCCTTTTCATCCGGTTTCCAATAAGGCTCTCCGCCCCAATCGTTACGGATAATTCTGCTTTCGGGAACATTTTTCTTTTCACTGTGTGAATTACAAAATCTGTCCGGGAAAATCTGATAAATAATTCCCCCTTTATAATTTTTCGGTGAAGAAAAAACTCCGTCATAAACGGTCAGCTGAAAATCTTTTATTTCTTCCGAAAAAAATCCGTAGCCCTCATCATGACGTGAAATAATGCCGTGGCGATTCGGGGAGTCAAACTCAAAATGATAAAAAAATAACCCCGGTTCATCCGCCGTGAAGCCGATTTTCCACCACTCCTCATTTTCACTCTGCATACAATCCCATAACATCGGGATATACTGCGGATTTTCTCCGTCCCTTTTTATGACGAGGAAAGCGTGGCTGACAGACATTTCACGTGGCATAACAATACGGAAAACAGTTTCTTTTCCGCACCTTACAGCACCGAAGTTACTCTTATGATATTCATATTTTGTATTATACGGTATATACAAAAAACTCACCTTTTCAGCGAAACACTTATTTTATCGGCAAACAGGAAATATCAAGAGCGGTATAAACGATAAAATACGTTGCAATCATCAGCATTAAAAATAAAAATATGCCCAAAGCGATTTTCATTTTCTGCTTCCTGTCATAAACCTTTACGGAACGGCTTTCACGCATTTTCGCATAATCGGAACTGGGATAATCCTTGGTAAAATCATAAAAACTCTTGCGTTTTTTACTGAGTGCCTGTAAATTTTCATCATGCTTTTCGGACATATTATCATCTGCCTTTTTTATGTTTCCAAAATTTTTGCATTGCATACTGCAAGTACGAGTAATATTATATAAATAGATAATAAAATTGCGAGGTGCAACAAATGAAGATAGAATCTCCCAACGAAAACAAAATAATCGTGGAATTAACCGACGGCGATATGGAAGAACTCGACATTACATACGAGGAAATGGACTACTCCAACATCGAAACACGCCGTGTGATATGGACAATTCTTGACCGTGTGAGAAAATTTCTCGGCAAAGACATTGACCCATCCGGGAAAATGCTTATAGAAACATTACCGAAAGATACGGGAGGATGTTTTATCTTTTTCACCGTATGCAATAATATCACAAAGGGACTTGTTTTATCGAATAAAAAAGAGGATTGCCTTGTATATGAATTTGAAAACCTCGATAATGTCATCGACCTTATGTCAAGGCTGAAAAACAAATGCGGTCTGAACGTAAACGCAGAACTTTATTCAAACAACAGAAAATTCCGCATAATCGTAAATTCCGCCGATAATATTATTACCAGAAATATGAGAGAATACGGTCAGTTTTGCGGAAAAGACGATTTGCTGGTTCAATCCACAAAGGAACATTGGAATTTGTCATCCTCAAACATTTTCGGAAATTGATTTAAGATATTTTATTTCCTCCGCAGGATCGTGAGCGTTAAACACCGCACTGCCTGCAACAATAAGATTTGCTCCCGCTTTTACGACGGATAACACCGTTTCACGGTTAATTCCTCCGTCAACCTGAAGAAAAATATCACGATTTTTTTCTTTGATAACTTTACTGATATATTCAATTTTTTCAATCATATCCGACATAAATTTCTGTCCGCCGAAGCCCGGCTCAACGGTCATAATGAGAACATTGTCCAAGTCATCAAGATACGGTAAAATTGCTTCAACAGGAGTTCCCGGTTTTACACTTAACCCTGCTTTCACACCGAAAGATTTGATCTTTTTAATCGTTTCTTTCGTATCACTTTTACATTCAATATGAAAAGTTATCATATCCGCACCGGCAGAAACAAAATCTTCAATATACTTTAACGGCTCATCAATCATCAGATGCACGTCAAAAAAGATTTGGGAATATTTCCTCACCGATTTAAGCACAGGTGCACCGAAAGTAATATTCGGCACAAAAAGTCCGTCCATAATATCAAAATGGAGCATATCCGCACCGCAGTCGCTTATCCTTTTTACTTCCTCACCGAATTTTGAAAAATCCCCGGAAAGCATTGACGGAGAAACTTTTATCATCTTTACACCTCTTAAACAAGTTTTAATTTATACATTGTATGTGCGCCTAAAAGGGAAATGACAACACCGATCGTAACAAGGGCACCGATTTGTAATGTGGGTACGAAAACGAGAAGCAATGTTACAACAACAATGGGGAAAATCGAAATTTTCCAATGCTTTATAAAATAACCTGCTCCGAGAGCACCGAAAAGAGCCGGCATAACATTGTTAAACGCAGGTGCAAAGGGTGAATTTTCACCTGTGATTTTCGGCAAAACAGGAGAAAACGCAATAACTCCCACGGCTATAACCAATGTTGTTACTATCGCCGAAGTTGCAATGGCAATGGTTGAAATAATCTCGCCCTCCTCGGTGTTCGACTTAACACCGGCATTCTCCATGGCATTCAGTCCACAGGGAAGTTTCAGGTTTGTGATATTACCCGTAACAAAACTTAAATAAGTACCACCCGCACCGAGAAGCGGACCGTAGGTCATAACCTCAATGACCGCCGTTGTCCAGAACATGGGGATAACACTTAAAAGTCCCTTTAAAACATCGGTGAACTTCGGGAAAGCATTGAGATGAATACAAATTGCAAGGGGTATCGCAAGTAAAAAAGCAAGTGTGGTTATTGATGAAATTTTACCCCATGTATGTACCTTATCAATATAAGTCTTTTCTTTCGCCATAATCAACCCCTCCATTCAAGAAAAGCTATCGCTTCGGGAAGTACCTCAGCCAAAAGCATTGCAATTCCCATTGCACCTATCATGCTGAAAGGCATAGCAAAAGGTTCAAGCCGTGTCAAAGAAAATTTATCGCAAATCAGTTTAACCACGGTCATAATTATTATGGCACTTAAAAGAGTTGCGACGGATAAAATTCCCGCACCGTCTCCTACGATTTCCGCAACACCTTTTCCTGCAATCGCCTTTGCGATAAAAGCGGAAATAAGTCCGATAAACGCCGCCGCAGACATCAAATCCGCCCATTTTGAATTATTTGATGCAACGGAGCCGATTTTATTCTGAACTTTTTTAAGAAGTATGGGAAGAAGAATAAGGGGCATAATGCTTCCCACAGTCATAACCCACGCTATTGCACCGAATGTTGTGGGATCCGTTATTTCCGTTGTCATACTCTGACCGAAAATACTTGCGGCACTTTCCGCCGCAGTGGCTTCATAACTGATATTTCCGATTACGGTCAATCTTATCCAGGGCAACACCAAACCTAAAGAACCGGCAAGTGTGATTACCGTTGCAAGAATTGCGATTGACGGAGCCACGGTAAAAAGAGCGGAAGAAACTATCGTATTCTTGATAGTCTTTTTGTCGATACCGATTTTCCTGCCCCGTTTGATTGCCTTTATCATAAAAAACAATGACTGTATTATTACAAATAATACCACCGCACCGCCTAAACAGTACATAAATCCGCTTGTTTTAAAATCCATTTTCACACCCCTGTATATATCAGAAAAAGGACGGGCAAAAATCGTCCGTCCGTTTTAATGTTTCTTACATGAAAACAACTATCGCCGCACAAATCAAATTTGTGAAAAATGTAATACCGAAACTTTCGGCGTATGCTCCAACATACATGAAAAATGCACCGGGAGCGAAAATAATCTTTGCGGCTTTACCCAATTTATGATATCCTTCCCACATCATGAGAGCATCCTCAACGGAGGGAAAAATATTGGTCATCATGGAAAGTCCCAAATAAAGTAAGCAATAGTTAAGAACTTTGAAAACCTGTTCCTGTATTCCGAAAACGAAAAGATTTATCACGGGAGCAACAAGCATTAAAACACCTGCAAGGAATACCATCAAACCGCTTAAAAAACAGAACCAGAAACTGTTTGAAGGTTTACTCAAAGGCTCATGCTCAACATGTCCGCACATTTCATTCATCTGAAAATACTTTTTGTTTTCCACAGGCAGATTATAGATTTTGCAGAAAAACTGCTCCCAAAATCCTCTGTAAAAAGCCCCGGGGAATGTTAAAATTTTAGTGATTATCTGCAATACTTTCATTACCATTCAACCTCCCCGTTTACAAATACATCTTCCAATGTTTTTTCTCCGTCCATAATCGCCTGAATGTTATCGGAAATATAGAAATACTGGCTGTAATACATTGCAAGATTTTCAAGATTATACAATGCGTTATCATATCCGCCGTCAACGGTATCAACCTTTTCGCCGTCTTTTGCCGTTGCGTTTTTGTCAACATGGGCAAGATAATGAAGCATCATATAAATGTTCAATGTATCGTTGCTCTGCTGATTTATGCTGTACGCTTCCTCAATGGCTGTGAGAGCCGATTTCATATCGTTTTTAAGAGCATAACAAATTGCGGTCTCCATGGGAATGGAATCAGGCAGGGCAGACATTTTGATCTTATTTCCTTCGCTGTCCGTTGTTGTAGGTGTGTAAATCTTATTTGCTAATTTAGTTACCTCTTCCGCAATTCCTATTGCTATGCCATATTTTTTCTGTCTGCGTGCGGAAATCATCAGATACTGATAAGCGGAAAGATTTTCCGGATTTCTTTCAAGAGCCTCCTTACATTCCTTCTCCGCTTGTTCATATTTACCCTGAGTGAGATAAAATCCGCAAAGTGTGGAAGAATAAATAAAACTGTATTCCGTTCCTGCTTTTTTAAGTTCAAGCAGATATTTTTCCTGATATTCCTCTCCACCCGTTACCATGGTGCAGAGAAGATATTCATAGTAAGAAAGCACGGCACTGTTATATTTTTTATCTTTTTTCATCGTGTCGATTTTCTTGATTGTATCCTTTATATCATCAACGGTCATCTTTCCGTTTGAGGAATAAACCTTGTTAAATACATCGTTAAATTCCCTGCTGAATGATTCATCCGTTTCCATAATATCATTATAAAGGTCAACATATTTCATCGCATCGGAAACTTTTCTCTTATCAAGATCATTCAAAGATGAAAAACTGTCAACATAATTTGAAATCATTCCCAAATTATCGTTTGCAATATAACTTTTGATGATTTTCTCTTTCGTCTTAATTCCCAAATCGAGAATTTCCGCATCAAACTGCTCATTGACCGTGGAAAGAGTTTCCTCAGCCTTAACGTATGAATTGATGGCGGAAGTGTAATTTCCTTTTTTGAAATATCCGTCCCCTTTAAACACGGGACCGCCGATGGAGAATGAAACGTAACCGTATGCCGCACCTATAAAGCAGACAACAAACACCGCAATAAAACTGAGAACGCCCCAGAAATTCATGTGAGTTTTTCTCATCTTCTCACGGCAAACTTTACAGTACATATAGTTTTCGTCAATTTCCGTGTATCTGCGTCTTTCACCGCATAAAATACACAGTTCGTCTTCGGGAATTTCCTCATCCTCGTCTTCATCCTCAAATTCGGACTCCTCGGGAACATCACCGAAAACGGTTTCTTCATCAATAATTTCTTCCTCATCCGCCGTTGTATTAACAAGACCTTCCCAGTCCTGCACCCCGGTGGTTTTATCGGAATTATCCTTTAAGGATTCAAGAATTTCACCGACTTTATCCTTTTCTTCCTCGCTTAATTTATCGGTGTTTTCAAGTTCCTCTGAATTTTCTTTATTTTCGTCCAAAAGAATACCTCCTTTATTTCATAACATAAGTCATTATACTACATAAAAAATTTTTTCGCAATAAATTTTTACATTTATATCTGATTTAATTCTGAAAAAAATGTAAACATTTTATTTACGCACCGAAACTTTCGGCATTTTTCTTTATAAAAACCATCACTTCGCCGATAAAATCATTTTCATCAAAATATTTTTTTATGATTTCCTTCATATCATCAATTTCACTTTTCACAAAAGAAACGGACTCATTTTCTTCGTCAAAGGCATCGTAAATTTTCTTGAATGATTGATAAATATTATCGGGAAAAGCATCGGAAAATCCCTTCAAAGCATAAGGCGTAAGGGGTTTATCGTAAAGTTTAAAGAAGTTATCCGCATCTTCAATTCCGTCCTCATAAAAGCAGTTAAGGGCATAAAGTTCCTTTTGACAGTCATTCAATTTTTCGTATGCGGTATTCATATCATCTTCCTTTTCAAGATTTGTTTGAATATTATATACCAAACCTTCAAAAAGAGTTTCACTTTCGTCATTCAGAATTTCTTCCGCCGTAACAGAAGAATATTTATCACGTATCGCCTTCATTTTTTCGAGTTTTTTAATAAGTTCTTCCTTATTTTTATTTGTCCTTTTCACAGCCTGCCCGGCTTTGATCATCACAAAAGCCGTTACGATGCAAAGGACAACCAGAAGAATACAAAGATATTTATACTGAATTATGTAATCAATAAATTTATCCATCATTTTTCCTCCGTCAGTAAATCGTAAATTTCACCTTTTTTTATTCCCGTCAGTTTTGCCGCCTGTTTCGCCGCATCACTTTTCGACATACCTTTTTTAATATTATCCGAAGCGATTTTCAAAGCATCATCAAGAGAAAATTCCTTTTTCTCCTCCTCTTTTCCGCTGACGATAAGCACGATCTCTCCTTTAAGAGAGCCGTCTGCGTACAGCCTTACCGCCTCTTCAAAATCCGTGCGGATTACCTCCTCATGGATTTTTGTAAGTTCTCTGACAATGGCGATTTTCCTGTTGCCGAAACATTCATACATATCCTTTAAAGTTGAAGATAATTTATGAGGTGCTTCGTAAAAAATCATCGTCCTTTTTTCATCAGTCAGGGAAAGAAGATGCTCACGTCTGCTGTTTTTACTGACACTTAAAAATCCCTCAAATGTAAATCTTCCGGCACACATTCCCGAAATGGCAAGAGCCGTGGCAAATGCACAAGGTCCCGGCACGGATTCAACCTCGATACCGTTTTCATGGCAAAGCTTTACAAGATCCTCTCCCGGGTCCGAAATTGCCGGCATACCCGCATCCGTAACAACGGCACAATCCTCTCCCGCCGCAATTCTCGAAACTATCTGCATACCTTTTTCATATTTGTTATGTTCAAAATAACTTATCATCTGCTTCTTTATACCGAAATGATTAAGCAGTTTCAACGTTACCCTTGTATCCTCCGCCGCAATAAAATCCACACTCTCAAGGGTTTGCACCCCACGTGGAGAAAAATCACCCAGATTTCCTATCGGAGTACCGACAACATAAAGTTTACCCATATTCTTATCCTTTCAAATTTCAGAATGTGGCATAATCGCCGTAAATTTCACGTACTTCTTCGGTGTAATTGCCGTTTTCGTCCTTGATATACAACATTTTCTCCGCTTTTAAACCGACTTTTCCGCCCTTTTTCCCCTCCACGAGAACAAGCCACGGTTCTTTATTACTTCTTGCGCAAACGAGCCGAAGCCTTTTCGGTTCGATTTTATTTTTCCGCATTGCTTCAAAGACATCGCAAAGCCTTTCCGGACGGTGGCAAACACAAAATCTGCCGCCGAATTTCAATAAATATGACGCACTTTTCGCCGCATCAAAAATATCACAGTTTGTTTCATGCCTTGCGGTATTAGTGCCTTCATCGGCATTTTCAAGCCCGGACGAAAGTGAAAAATAAGGGGGATTCATTGTAACGAGAGAAAATTTCCCGGAAGGAAAAATATTTTTTATCTCACGAATGTCCCCGTTCACCGCCTTGATTTTTCCTGTCATACCGTTATCTTCAATGCTTTTTGAAAACAGTTCAAATGCTTCGGGATTTATTTCGATCCCCGTTATATCATTTCCACCCTTAACGCTCCATATCATGGGAATTACACCGCATCCCGTACCGAAATCACAGGCAATATCCTTTGCACCGATTTTTGCAAAATCAGCAAGTAAAACAGAATCGGTGGAAAAACGGTGTGTTTTATTCATACAGACAAAAATCCCTTTGCCTAAATGTTCCCTTTCGCAAAAAATATCTTCCATAAACACCTCAGAAGTTTTATTGTTTATTATACCAACAATAATAATTAAAGTCAAATTATCCGAATTTACGGGTAAAATTTTATTTCCGATTAGGTAAAATAATAAATTTTTATGAACAAATGATAAAATATTTATTTTGCTATTCTATTTTCCATTATAATGTGATATTATATTTTTATATTTACTCAAGGAGTGCTTTTTCATGGATAATAAATGGACTAAAAAGAAAAAAATATGGGTTGCGGTTGCCACAGTGCTTATTGCCGCACTTATTGCTACGGTTTGCTACATAGCTTTCAGACCGGATAAACCTGTTTCCGCTCTTATCACCAAGGCTAAAATCGGCGATATCACCGAAACATTTGAAACCACCGCAACAATAGAATCAGGTAAACAGACCACCTTTGAAATTACAGACGGAATAAAGGTGGAAAAAGTGCTTGTGCGTGTCGGCGACAGCGTTAAGGCGGGAGATGTCCTTGCCACGTTTGACACTTCTTCACTTAATGCAACTCTTGAAGAAAAAAGAGTCAGCTACACCGCCGCACAGAATGCCTATACAAAATATCTCGACACTTCTTACTCCGCATCAAAGGATTTAAAGGCTATTGACGGACAGATTTCCGCCCTTGAAAAAGAAGTTGCCGCACTTGAAAAGAAGGTTGAAGCGGAGAAAAAAGAAAACACAAATCCTCCGAAAACCGAAACTCCGGTTGTTTCAAATTCCGGCAAGGTGGTTGAAGAACTTCGTGATTCATTAAAAGACCTTTTCGGCAACACAAAATTAGGAGACAAAATTGCGGACAGACTTCTTTCTTCAGACAGTTCTTCCGCACAGATGATTACCGCTTTACAGAATATGCTTAACGCATCATCATCTTTTGATATGTCTGCAATGTCATCATTGACATCCTCCATGATTTCCGAAAATGAAAAAAATCTCATTTCAAAGGAATTTGAACTTGTCCAGCTTAAAGTCCGTCAAGGTACTCTCTCCGCTCAGTCAGGCGACGGTTTGAAATCGGTTTACAAAAGTATTGCCGATACCGCAAAATCATCATACGAATCCCTTGCGGAACAAATCGACAGTTTCAAAAAAGGCTGGATCGCAGAAGCGGACGGCTTTATACGTGAAATAAATATTGTTGAGGGACAGGTTTTCTCATCGAAAAAAGATAATTCTCCCCTTTCCGGTATGGATATGACTTCGATTTTGGGACTTGTTTCTTCGGGAAGTTTTGACCTTTCAAACATTCTTTCATCCCTTACGGGTTCAAGCCAAATCGGTATGATAGTTGAATGTTATCCCCTTAATGCAACCTTTGAACTTGGTAAATATGACATTTCAAAAATTCAGCTTGACAGCAAAGTTAAAGTAAAATCAACTTCCGGTGATGAATTTAAAGGTACCGTAACATACATCAGCCCTGTTGCAACCGCTTCCTCCGGAATTAACATCAATACAATTATGGGTTCGTCCACTTCATCCGCAAGTACGGTTACAACGAAAGTTTCCATTGATAATCCGGACAGAACGCTGATTATCGGTATGGATGTTGAAATATCCGTTGACCTTCAAACGAAAAAGAACGTGCTTCTTGTTCCCGTTGAATCAATACAGTATGACGATTCCGGCTACTTCGTTTTTAAATATGATAAAGACAGTAAAACCATTAAGAAAACAACTGTTGAAGTAGGTCTTTTCGACAGTGTAAATTATGAAGTCCTTTCCGGACTTGAAAACGGCGACAGCCTTATTAAGGCTCCCACAACCACAATGACAGATGATCAGAGAGTTACTCCTGCTGAAAAATAAAATCCTGAAAATTCAGAAAGGAGTATGATACCTTGAACATCACAGAAAACATAAGGATCGCAATATTCAGTATCAAAACCAATCTTATGCGTTCTTTACTTACCATGCTGGGCATCATTATCGGCGTTTGCTCCGTAATTGCCATCATAACGGTAGGTACAGGCGGAAAAGATTATATAATCAGTATGCTCAGCGAAATGGGTTCATCTGTTATCAATATTACCGTTTCCGGTGCGGCTGAGGCTTCCGACTACGTTACGTTGGAAGACGTAAGAGCGTTAAAAAACCTTGAAGGTGTTGAATACATCTCCCCTGTTATGTACGGAATAGGAACAGGCTCTACAGAAGTAGCTACATCGGATATGGTTATTGCCATCGCAGGTACAGTTGACCTTCAGTATGTAATGAACATCAATATGGAAAAGGGCAGATTTTATTCTGATGAAGAATTTAATTCTGCATCAAGAGTTTGTGTCGTTTCCAATATCAAAGCAAAATCGATCTTCGGCACGGAAGACTGTATCGGTAAATATTTTAACTACACCTATAACAATCAGACGCTTTCTCTTAAAGTAATCGGTATTTACGATGCCGCCGCCATGACGGGAATGTCAAGCGATTCTGCGGATTTTACAAGTATGCTTGATCAGGATCCCACAAATTCCCTGATGATCATTGTTCCCGGAACTATACTTGATACAATGCAGGGCGGTAAAAGTGCATACAACCTTCTGTACGTAACCGCAAATGAAACTAACGATCTGGAAAGTATCGGAAACATTGTTGCAAATGTGCTTTATTCACGGCACAATAATTTCGGTTCCGAAGCGTACCTTGTTTCAAATATGGCAACATATATCGGTATTCTCGATAAAGTTATCAGCATCCTCACCACCTTCATTGCAGGTGTCAGTGCTATCTCTTTGCTTGTAGGCGGTATCGGTGTTATGAACATCATGCTGGTTTCCGTTACGGAAAGAACGAGAGAAATCGGTATCAGAAAATCTCTCGGTGCAAAGACATCTACGATTATGTTCCAATTCCTTACGGAGTCGGTCATCCTGTGTCTGATAGGCGGACTTATCGGACTGATGCTGGGAGTTGTAGGTGCGTATGCCATAGCGGGTTATATGAAAATTCCCATTACTATCAAATTTTCAACCATTGCCATTGCGGTGGGCTTTTCAAGTGCAATCGGTATTTTCTTCGGAATTTATCCCGCAAGACGTGCCGCAAAAATGCTGCCGATTGATGCTTTACGCAGGGATTAAAGAGGTGAAAAACAATGCACTTAATCGAAGTAAAAGATGTTTACAAAATTTATAATCCCGGCGAAAACGAGGTTCACGCATTAGACGGAGTTTCTCTCACCATTGACGAGGGAGAATTCGTTGCAATAATCGGTCAGTCCGGTTCGGGAAAATCCACATTGATGAATATGCTGGGCCTCCTTGACAAATGCACCTCGGGAGAATACTACCTTAACGGTAAAGAAGTTTCTTTCCTTACAGATGACGAACAGTCGGAGATAAGGAACAAACAAATCGGCTTTATTTTTCAGGGATTTAACCTTATTCCCAGCCTTACCGCACAAGGGAATGTTGAACTGCCGTTAATTTACAGAGGCATGAAAAGAGATGAACGGCACACCCTTTCAACGGAAGCACTTACAAGAGTGGGACTTGAAAAAAGAATGAATCACCGCCCCTCCCAGATGTCCGGCGGACAACAGCAGAGAGTTGCAATAGCAAGAGCCGTAGCGGCAAGACCGCCCATTATCCTTGCGGATGAACCTACGGGAAATCTTGATACATCATCGGGACGTGAGGTTATGAGAATTCTCCACGAATTAAGCGACGAAGGCAGAACGATTATCCTTATCACACACGATAATTCAATCGCCGATGAAGCAAACCGTGTCATCCGTATTCAGGACGGAAAAATCGTAAGCGACACAAAGAAATAATAATTTATATGCAAATAAATAGATACGGTATGTTGTGGACGGCATATCAACGCACCGCATTCATTTATGAGACAATAGATAACAAATGACAGATATATAAATTTTCCCCCTTTTCCGATCGGAAGAGGGGGAATTTTTGATAAAAGATAAGAGATTATAAATAATAATTCAAGTGATATTTATCGAATTATTTTTTTGCTTTTCTCTTTTTTATTATTATTATTGCCGCAACGACTGCTACAGCTGAAACAGCAATTATAGCAACATATATTACCGTTGTTTTTAATGAATTATCATTGACGGAAACATTTTCGGAATCAGAAGCCTTTTTATTATTCTTTTCATGTTTTTTCCTCCTGAAATTTAATATATTTCAGTTTATCATTTCTTTTAAAAAAATGTCAATTATTTTTCCTGTTTATATGAAAAATTTATTATATGTTTTTAAAGATTTACCAATAAGCAACCACACATTCCACAGAGCAGGGCTTGCCGTTTAGATAGTGGATGACAGATGATAGATGAATAGATATTTATATTATAATCAAATCCCGCAGGGTGCGACATCCTCGACGCACCGTGAAATACAGTTTATCCGAATTTATTATCTTATATAAAAAGGGTATGCCGTCTCCGGCATACCCTAAAAAATTATATCATTTTTTATTCATTATTGATTATTCAGCTTTTTGCAATAAGCACATCATATTTAACACCGCTGACGGTCATTGTAATATGTTGTCCTGCTACTGATGTGGAAACTTTGTAACCTTTATTCGCTTCATCATAAGTTACACCCTTGATGAGTTCAACAGTAACTTCTTCATCTAAAGATGTTTTTTCCGGAATTATTGCAGCAGATTTGCCTGCCTGGATTGTACATACAAGTTGTCCCTCAGCATCATATTTTAACGTACCTCTTGTTATGGGTAAGCAAGGAATTATCAGATTATCGCCTACAATATTTCCTTCGTCATCAAATGAACAATGTTCTTTAAATATTGCGGTACATCCGATTTCTTCACCGTTACTGATAACAAGTGTAAACTTTGCAACACCGGATACCGGACAGTTTACTATGATAATACCGGTTTCATCAGAAACTACTGCTCCGTCAAAATCTTTTACACTTACTTTAAGTCCGTTTGTAAGGTTCGGTCTGATATAAATTGCAGTTGTAGTTAAACCGTTCAAAGTAAGATTATGTGTTGCACTGTCATATTCTACGGATTGAACCTGAGTTGCACTTAATGCATTTGCCGAAAAACTCATAGGTTCAAATGCAAACACGATCTTATACGTTTCTTCTGTTCCGTCTTTGAACTTAATACTGATTGATCCTGTTACCGTTGCAAAATCATCTGTGCCTAACGGTTTATTTTTGGATTTATAAACCCTGTATTGAACCGTTTTACCACCGCTTACATATTCATCAACTACACCGTCTGCCGATGCAGGATCAAATGATAGCGTTGCACCGCTGATACCTGCTGCTCTAAAGCCGACAAAATCTTTTCCGCTTGTCATTGACAAAAGAATATAATCTTCTTCACCGTCGTTTTTGAGTTCAAGTCCGCCGTAAATGGGTGATATATACTTTGAAGGATCAAAAGGTGATTTAGCGAAATTAACTACAAGTGTATAATCTGTTGTGCCGAGTACACCTGCCGTTACCCTCATAGGAAGCGTAAGTTGATTGGCTCCCTCCGGTCTGTAAACCTTGTATTGACCTGTTACGATTTTTTCAACGCCTTCTGATGATGCAAGCTCAAACTTGAATGATTTTTGACCATTACGATATTCATACAAGTTGATATACGGTGCATCAGCATTTGATGTTAATGTAACTATTTTATCTGTTTCGTTTACATCAATATCATATACTCTGAGTGTCTTAATATCATCCTTTGCGGGCGTTTGCTGAATTTCAAATTTATAAACCAATGTACATTCTCGGTTATCCACTGTAATCTTAGTTGTTACATTTTCTCCGCTCTTAACCCAGTTTTTATATGTAAGAACGAATCCTGTA
>JAZUKF010000097.1:0-2530 GCA_045643165.1 Acutalibacteraceae bacterium
TTCTTCTTTGGGAGCATCGTTGTTTGCCAGCTTATAATAACCGTATCTTACTCGCTCTATATATCCTTTCTTAATGAGCGAAACGACATCTTTTTCTTGCAGCCCTGCTTTTAGCAAGTCCGATTTTTTGACAATTTCACCAATCGTATGAAATACTTTATCTGCTATATCGTGTGGCGTCAAACGATTCACCTACCTCTCGACAGAATAGTAGCATTATACATGTTCGTATTATACTACATATTTTTCAAAAAATCAATAGTCCCGCACGAACTAATAAAATAAATCGTGCATTTTTGCGAAAACCTCTTGCATTTATTCTGAAAGTGTGCTATATTGTCACAGGCGAACAGAAAGGTTTGTGCGATTTCCCGGTGATACGATTTTGATACTAAACTTCGTACAAGCCGATGTAATCCGAACAGATGTTCGTGAATTTTCCCTGAAAATGCGGGAAAATGAACAGCCACAAGCTATAAATAAATGTGAATTTGGCGAGTGGGAATAATAACAACAACTCCCGAAAGCCTCTATTTACAAGGGTTTTCGGGAATTTAATTTTAATATATGTATAAAAGACGCACGGCGGCAGAGAGAAATCCCTGCCGCTGTAATTTAATTATCAGTATTTCTTTTTCTGTGCCACAATCAGCAAATCATCAAAAATCTGTGCATTTGTAAACCATGTCATATCTTTCGTTCGTTTAATTGTGTCAAATTTTTCATTGTTTCATCTTTTTTAACCATATTGTCTGTTACTATGCGTTGAAATACATATCGTAAACAACATATCCACCCTTGTCTTTCAGTGAACCGTTGTATGTTTCCATGCACATCTGACATCTTGGTTCGGTCATAGGATATCCGCTGACGGGGAAGATGCCGTATTCTGACGATGTTCTGAAACCGATGGTGTTATAAAACTTATAGTTGCCCTCGACGATAATGCCCTTAAATTCCATTTCTTTAACATTTTGGATGCCGAGTTTTATCATTGATGAGCCGATGCCTTGCCTCAGGTGATCGGCGTGAACGGATACGGGTGCTAACATTACGATATCGGTATCATCTGCTCCGCCGTGTTTGCCCTGCGGTGTCTTTGACAGCGGAAAGCGTGAAAAAAGAAAATGTCCGACAATTTTGCCGTCAAGCTCCGCAACAAAGGAAAGTTCGGGAATGTAGTATTCGGAATCTCTTATTTCTTCGATCAGCGCAACGATATCCGTACCGTCTGAGTAGTCCGTTCCCTCCTTAAAAGAACGAAGCACCAGCGACACAATATCCTTATAGTCCCTGTGCGTTTCGGGACGAATCGTTAAATCTTTTATATCTGTTTTCATTTATAGTTCACCTCGGTAAAACGGGATTTGTCGTTATAAATCAATGCTGACTTCATATTTGTCATCAATAAGTATATAATTCACCTTATATAACTGTGCAAGTTTTAAGAATTCGGCATTATCTGCTAAAACGCTCTCCAAAGTGCAATATTCATCATAAAGACGATTTTCAATTACGTTTGCATATTTCTTTATGTCGGCAAAATGAGTGTTTATATATTTCTCACTCATTACAAGACAATAATATCTTATTTTATCAAGGTATTCCCGCTCAAAATCCTCAGACCAGTCAAAAGGAATATAACAGCCTTCCACGATCAGATTTTGTTCATTCTCCACAGCGGTCTTAATCATTTCACGAACGATCGGCCATAAATATTCGGTTAGTTTTTCATCATCCATAGGAGTAAGTTCTGTATTGCCGCTGCGAATCAAACCCATTTTCAGATGGTCTATTGACAGATACGGATATTTATATTTTTCAAGTAGTTTTTGTGCAAGCACGGTTTTTCCCGTATGCGATGCTCCTGTAATTAAAATAATCATCTTACCCATCCCTGCAAATTCTGTTTTTTATTTTCCTGTAGATCGGGCCTTCTTCTCCGATTCTGTCTGTCAGTTCAAATCCCGATTTTTCAAGAACTCTTACAGAAGCGATATTGTCATTGTTCACCTCGGCAGTTACACAGTTTATTTTATTCTGCTGTAAAGCCCAATCAACAACAGCATTAACTGCCTCTGTTGCATATCCGTAGTTTTGATAATTTTCGGCAATGCCGTATCCTATTTCGGTTGAGCCGTATTCGTCAATGCCCTTAAAGCACAACTCACCGATGTGAGTACCGTCTTTCAGTTCGATCATCCATATGGCGTACCATTCCCACTGCTCCGGATGCGCAGTCGCACCGCAGAGCATTTCGGTGTAAGCGAGCTTCATTTCGTCGTCTGTCTCTGCCGCAATGACCGCTTCCATTTGCACCCGTGAAGCCGGATATATTTTCAAACGATTCGTTTTGATCATGTTTTGATCTTTCATATGAATTACTTCCCCAAATAGAATTTAACCGAGAATGCATGGGGCATTATCTGCCCCGATGCTTCTCTTTCTTTTTTTGCTGTTTCAGCTTAAACAGGTGCTCTGTCTCCGCCGATTTTTGTTCGCGGCTTTTGACTCTGCGTTCCTGCTTGTT
>JAZUKF010000098.1:0-16103 GCA_045643165.1 Acutalibacteraceae bacterium
TAATATTCCGGTGGAAAGTAACGCCGCTTTGTGGAGAGAATACGGATCAAGGGGATCACCGAAATAGTATAACGGTAAAATTTCGGTGAATTCTCTTTTTAATCCGGAATCGACAGATTCAAATACAATCTTTTTTTCATAAAGTTTTTCAAGCGTAACTTTGACGGGATATTTACCGTCGATCTTAACTGCGGCATTAACTACCGCACCGCCTTCTTCGGTACAGTAGGGCGGAGTATCTGTCCAGGTACCGCACCAATTTACACGAAGGGGCAGTGATATTTCAACTTTGTCTTTAACGATTTTTAAATCTTCGGAAACTAAATCTTCCGCAGTACCTTTAAAAATTATTTCTCTTATGCAAAGAATACTTTTTATAAGAAATTCATCTTTTACTTCCGGAGAAACCGCAAAGGACATAATACGATAAATTCTCATCATGATTTCCGGAGGTTGATTTTGAGCAAGATTCATTAAAGCATCAAATTCATCGGGAGATATGATACTGTCACGAAATACACTTAAACATTCCGTAACACTTTTTCTTTCCGTAACTGATTGAACAAAATCCGAAATACGACTGTTAATATCGTTGATCATTTGTTTCACCGCATTTTTGATTATATTATTATATAAAGTATAGCATTTTACTTTTGTTATGTCAATTAAAATGAAATATCAGAGCGATTTGAGGACAAAATATAAGCAATAATCTTCCCGCTATTGCATTTTGAGGATAAGCGTGGTATAATACAGAAGTATGTTTATTATTATGAGTTGCTATGCGATTTATAGGAGTGTTTATGAAAAGTTTTGTAATCAACATAGCCGGATTGAAAATAAAAATTGAACATATTTACGGTTTAATCAAAGATTATTGCGAAGGATATTATGATGAGGATGATAATTTTGATTTTGCCGTGTCTGTTTACAGAGATGATATAGAAAAAGAAAAGATAAAATATATTGAGGAATGTGAGTCGGAAAAGAAAAAGCCGTCAGATTTAACTGATGCGGAATATGAAATTACCGCCGTTTACAGAAAAATTGCCGACAAAATCATTGATTATGATGCTCTCGTTTTTCACGGTTCGGCATTATCCGTAAACGGCGAAGGATATATTTTTACCGCTAAATCCGGTACCGGCAAAACAACTCATACAAATTTATGGCTGAAAAATATACCCGGTACTCTTATTGTTAACGGTGATAAGCCTATAATACGTATTAAAAATTCCCAGGTCTTTGTTTGCGGTACACCGTGGTCCGGGAAGGAAAGGTTCAACAGTAATACATCAGTTCCCGTTAAAGCAATTTGTAAATTGACACGGGGAAATGAAAATAAAATAGAAAAAATTTCATTTTCCGATATGCTTCCTGTTTTGCTTCAACAGTCCCACATACCGGATGAAAAGCAGGGTTTAGTGAAAATAATGAATATTTTTAACGCTATTTCCCGAAGCACCGGGTTTTACGTTCTTGAATGTAATATGCTTGATGAGGCATCTTTTGTTGCCTACGGAGGTATGTCAAAATGATTCCGGAGGATGTTTTACGGGAGAAAGGTTATATTGCCTTTAAAAACAGAGGTATTTCCATGCTCCCGTTTTTGAGAGAGGGCAAAGATTTGATTTTCATAAAAAATCAAAAGGAAAATTTTAAGAAAAACGATATCGTTCTTTTCAGACGCAAGGACGGTCAGCTTGTTCTTCACAGAATAACGGGAAAGAAAGACGGCAAATATTTTATTATGGGAGATAACTGCATTTCAGGTGAAACCGTTGATGAGGAACAGATTTTGGGAGTTTTTGAAAAAGCGGTGAGAAACGGTAAGGAGATAAATAAAGACAGTTTTCTTTATAAATATTTTCTCGTTACTCTCCCGATACACAGAATGAATATCAGAATAAGACGTTTTATTTATAAAAATATTACCGTGAAAATAAGGCACGGAGAATGACGGAGAAAACTTATGAAATTGATTGATGAATTTGAAATTATCAGCATCGGCGGAGATAATGTAGCCGTTTCCGTAGGTGATACGGAAAAATGTTTTAACGGCTTTATCAGGCTTAATAATGACAGTGCTGTTTTTATTTTCAAAAATCTTTCCGAGGAAATATCACGGGATGAACTGAAAAAAAGATGTATGGAAGAATATGATGAAAGCTCCGAAGAAGAAATAACCGAATGTATTGAACAGTTCCTTTCCGCTCTGAAAGAAAAAAATCTTATCGTAGATTAAAAGGGGTAAGTATGAAAAAAATATCTGTTGCCCTTGCGGCATATAACGGAGAAAAATTTATCAGAGAACAACTTGAATCCGTTCTTTCTCAACTTTCAAATGATGACGAAGTAATAATTTCCGACGATTTTCCCGAAGGTGAAACAAGAAAAATCGTTGAAGAAATGGCTGAGAATGACGGAAGAATTAAATATTTCAAAGGTCCGGGTAAGGGCGTTATCGCAAACTTTGAAAACGCAATAAGCCTTTGTACCGGGGATTATATTTTCCTTTGCGACCAGGATGACGTGTGGCTTCCCGATAAGGTTGAAAGCGTCAGGGCAGAACTTGATAAGGGCGTAACGCTTGTACTTCATGACTGTATGGTAACCGATGAAAATCTTAAAATCACGCAAACATCTTTCTTTAATTTTCACGGTACGAAAATCGGTTATGTGAATAATATTATTAAAAATTGTTTTATGGGATGTTGTATGGCATTTAATGCGGACTTGAAAAAAGTTATTTTACCTTTTCCCGATAATCTTCCCATGCATGACCAGTGGATAGGTCTTGCGGCGGTCAAAACAGGTAAGGTGAAAAAACTCGACAAACCGCTTCTCCTTTACAGACGGCACGGCGGCAATGTTACAGGGGGAAAGTCAAAACTTATCCCGAAACTGAAACGCCGTAAAAATATTATTTCCGCAATGAGAACGATCAAGACAAATTAACTTTCGCTGAATTTGATGAGTATGTAAAAGCATAATTAAAGAAAGGACATCGCCTTTAAGACGTTGCAACAATAAAATGGAAAAATTTACCGTTTCCGGATGTATTGTTACTCATAACAATATGAGAACGATAAAAAATACTCTGGATTCTATATTTGAATATACTGAGAAATATGATTTTAAACTGTTTGTGGTGGATAATCTTTCCACCGACGGTACACCTGAATTTATCAGGGAGAATTATCCTCAGATAGAACTTATCGAGCCGAGAACAAATCACGGCTTCGGTGCGGGACATAATCTTGTTTTACCGCTAATTGATTCCGATTATCACATGGTGATAAACCCGGACATTATTATCAGAGATGATGTTGTCGAAAAACTTGTTGATAGGATGGAGCGGGATACTGATAAAAAAATCGGACTTATTTCTCCGAAAATCTGTTTCCCAGACGGCAGACTTCAAATTCTCGGAAAAAGATATCCTAAAATAAAATATCTTGTGGCGAGCCGTTTGAGAAATAATGATAATCCCGGAAAAATCCTCAGAGAATATGCAAGGCTTGACGAAAATCAGGACTGTGAATATACCGTGGAAAGTGCAACGGGTTGTTTCATGTTTTTCAGAACGGAAGTTTTCAAAAAGGTAAACGGCTTTGATGAAAGATATTTTATGTATTTTGAGGATAACGATATTTCAAGGGAAATAAATCGGTTCTCCCTTGTCCTTTACTATCCCGGAGCGGTTATTTACCACGTTTGGGGCAGGGATAGTAAGAAAAGCAAAAAACTGATGATAATTCAAATTCAGTCAATGTTTAAATTTTTTATCAAATGGTTTGGGAAGTAATTGTATGGATAAATTTTTAAATTCCGAATTTGTAAAAAATTCAAAATTTTTACAGGATTTTATCAAATACAGATGTCTGCTTAAAGAAATTGTTACGAGGAATATCAAGGTGCAGTACAGAAATTCCGTTTTGGGAATTTTCTGGACATTGCTTCAACCTCTGCTTACGACCATAGTTCTCGCCATGGTTTTCGGCGGACTTTTCGGAAAAAGTTCCGACGGAGTGGGAAACTATGTTATCTATCTTCTTTGCGGACGTTTGCTTTATGATTTTTACAATCAGTCAACGAAGAGGGCAATGCGTTCCGTGAA
Source organism: Acutalibacteraceae bacterium (assembly GCA_045643165.1). Lineage (GTDB taxonomy): Bacteria > Bacillota > Clostridia > Oscillospirales > Acutalibacteraceae > SIG575. Next base: position 4,121 of record JAZUKF010000098.1, read on the forward strand.
TTTAAGTGCCGGGGTAATCAAAAAAGTTTATGTGCCGAAATATATGTATCCTTTGGGAAATGTTATTTCCACATTTATAACTTTTCTTATCTCTCTGATAATTCTCGTTTTGTTTATTTTTGTGTACAGCTTTACCGATAAGCCGGTACATATTACACCCTACGTACTTTTGGCATTTGTGCCGATAGTGATTATGTTTATTCTCTGCATCGGCGTGGGACTTATCCTTTCCACGGCGGCTGTTTTCTTCAAGGACGTCGAGTATCTGTACGATGTTTTTACAATGCTTCTTTTCTATATGACACCCATTGTGTATGTGGTAAATAAAATGAATTTCAGTCCGTTTGTAAAAGTGGTGATGATGGCAAATCCCCTTTATTCCATAATAAGTATGTTCCGGAGTTGTGTTCTTTTCGGTGAAATGTGGAATTGGAATTGGTTTTTCTATTCGCTGGCTTTCAGTATCGCCTCGGTTATTATCGGAGGAATTTTATTTAAGAAAAAGCAGGATAAATTTATTCTTCATATCTGATTAAAGGGATGTTACTATGAGTGATATTGCGGTAAAGGTTGAAAATGTCAGCATTTTATTTAACCTTAATAAAGAAAAGGTTGACAATGTAAAGGAATATCTTATTAAAATAATTACGAAAAAACTTCGTTTCAATGAGTTCTGGGCATTGACTGACGTTTCTTTTGAACTTGAAAAAGGGGACAGGATCGGCATACTCGGTTTTAACGGAGCGGGTAAAAGTACACTGCTTAAAACTGTTGCCGGAGTTCTTAAACCTACGAAAGGTTCTGTTGAGGTTGAGGGAGTAATTGCTCCCCTTATTGAACTTGGTGCGGGCTTTGACTCGAATTATACCGGTAAGGAAAATATTTTTCTCTACGGTGCCACCATGGGTTATTCCAGAAAATATATTGAGGAAAGATATGACCAAATCGTTGAATTTTCCGAACTTCAGAAATTTATTGATGTTCCCATAAAAAATTATTCTTCGGGAATGAGAGCAAGGCTGGGCTTTGCCATTGCAACGGCGGTTGAACCGCAGGTGCTTATTCTTGACGAAGTACTTTCCGTGGGAGATGCAAAATTCAGGGCGAAAAGCGAGAAGAAAGTGAAATCAATGATAAACAAGGGCGTTACGGTGCTTTTCGTTTCCCACAGTACGGATCAGGTAAGACGGCTTTGCAACAAGGCTATCATACTTGACCACGGAAAGGTTATCGCAAACGGTGAAGTAAACGAGGTTTGCGATAAGTATGATGAACTTGTCAAGGGCGGAAAAAAATAAAAAGAGGGTGAATGAAAATGAAATCGTTTTTTTATGTGATATATTCTGTTTTCTTTCATCTTTTCAGAGTGTTCGGTGTTAAGGAAAACCGTGTAACACTTTTATCTCCACATAACGCAAACTTTAAAGACAGCCTTCTTTATGTCAGAAATGAGTTTTCGCTTCGTGGGGATTTTCGCTTTTATGAGATAAGCGGAAATGACCTGAAAAGTGCGGGCGGAATTATAAAATTTTTCTTGGTAAAATCCTATTATCTTGCCACGTCAAAATATATTTTTCTCAATGATACCTTTATGCCCATGTCAAAACTTCGTTTTTCAAAAAAAGCGGTCATCGTTCAGTTGTGGCACGGACAGGGGATTTTGAAAAAATTTATCATGGACACAAAACTTGATGAAACCGTCAGAAAAAATGCGAAAAAATGTGCGGATAAATATACGTATATCGTCGCTTCTTCGAAGAATATCATTCCCGTCTGGTCGGGTGCATTCGGTGCGGATGAAAATAAATTTCTCCCATTCGGTCAGCCTGCAACGGATTGCTTTTACGGAGAGATGAAAACAAAACTTTTTGAGAAATATCCTGAAATTAAAGGTAAAAAGTTAATTCTTTACGCTCCCACATTCAGAGATAATGCTGAGGAGGATAAGGAGATTTTCAATAATTTCAATATTGATTTTATTAAAAACCGGTTGGGTGATGAGTACGCATTGCTTGTAAGACTTCATCCTCAGATACATACATCTGTTCCCGGAGAGGGATGTATCGACGTTACGGGCTATGATGATGTAAATGAACTGATTAAGGAATGTCATATTCTTATCACCGATTATTCGTCAATTTGTATGGAATTTTCCATGTTGTGTAAACCTATGCTTTTCTTTGCGTATGACCTTGAAAAATATAAGGATGAAAGAGATTTATATTTTGATTATGAGGAATATGTGCCGGGGAAGGTGGTTAAAACAGTTGAGGAACTGACCTCTGCCATTATGAATGAGGATTTTGATAAGGAGAAAAACGAGTCATTCCGCAAGTTTAATTTTGATTATCTTGACGTTAAATCCACGAAAAGACTTGTTGATTTTCTGCTTGGGGAAAAGGGATGATTTTACGGAAATAAAACTGCTTGTTTTCGATTGCTTCGGAGTGATTTGTTCCGAGGTCGCACCGCCGTGGCTTAACAGTCATTTTGATAATGAAACGGCAACAGAAATAAAAAACGGCTTGATTTATAAAGTTGATATGGGAGAAGTTTCCGAGGACGAAATGGCACTTGAACTTTCAAAACTTTGTTCCGACTCTCCCGAAAAAATCAAGAAAGATTGGCTGGAAATTGCAAAGAAGCAAAAGAATGTTATCGACTTTATTCTTGAATGTAAAAAAACATATAAAACCGCTTTGCTTTCAAATGCTTCATCGGGATTTATCCACCGTGTTTTCAGCGATGAAGAATTGGAAAAACTTTTTGATTATACGCTTATTTCCGCTGAAGAAAGAATGGCAAAGCCGGACGAAAAATTTTTCAGGCTTGTGCTTGAACGCTCCGGGATTAAAGCGGAAAACGCAATTATGATTGACGATAACCGGCCTAATCTCGATTCGGCGGAAAATGTGGGGATGAATACATTTTTGTTCAGAGGAGATAAACCTCTTGAAAGGTTGAAAAAAATAATATTATAAATAAAAATTTATGTCAAGCGTAGGAAACGCAAATTTGATAAAAATTTAAAGTCGAGCGTAGGGAACGGTCTTGACCGTTCCGCATTTAAGACAGCAGACAATAGATTAACAGATATACAGATTTATACAGAGTTTCCGTAAACGGATAATTTCATTACGGCAGGAGTAAGCCCCTGCCCTACGGAGTTTGATAAAAATTATAAATTGTACGTTTGGTATTCCATCCTCGGCATATCTTGAAAGAAATCAAATTAAATAATCACAAAAAAGACGGTTATAAAAGATAAAACTTTTTTACAACCGTCTTTTAATATTATATTTTAGTTTTACTTTAATGCAAAATATGCGTATGTTTTTCCTGCATCGTTTGTTTTCGGTATGTTGCTTCCTACGGCATAATTTGTACCGCTGAGAACCTTAAATCCGTTTGACGTGGTCTGAACACCGTCCGAACTGTAAGAACCGTTTATGGAAACGGCTATGTTATAGTACATTTTCTGGTTTGTAAAATCCACCGTCATAGGGGGACCGCCGATACCGAATACTATCAGGAATTTCGGGGCAAATCCTAAATTTACCGTTTTTGTTGCCGAACCGCTGCCCACATAAACACCGCTTGCATAGTAGTTTGTCCAAAGGTCTCTTTCCTGGGATGTAATATGCCTGACCATATCCTGAAGATGTGTACTGCAAAACATATCCTTGTTCATAAAGGATGAAAACGCAATTCCCGTTTCATCCGCCGGACAAAAATCCGCATCAATATGAATTTCCGCCGTCATAACAAGCGACTCCGTATTTCTGTCTGATGTAATTCTTCCGCAAACGGAATTTGTAATATTGAAATCGGAATCAAATGTGAGATGATTTACAACCTTTGTGAAAACCTCGTGGCAGGTGCTTCCTCCCAATGATGCGGGAACGTGAATACCGAGCGAGATTGTAATGTCTGCCGTTCGACAGTATTCATCATCCTCCGGTACAGGCTCCTCCGTGTCATTGAAATGGTCCTTGATTATAACCTGTGAGATACCTACGGAAACTATGGAATTTCTTAACGGAACCGCCTTTGCTCTCGGCGGAAATTCCGTCATAAAGGTTATCCCTCTTAAATCGTTTACGGTTTTAAGCCATGTAACGATTGAAGCGGGTAGTGAACTGATTTTACTCATCGTCAACCTCCACAATAGTTTTGATTATCGCCCAGATATATAAAACCGAGTTGCCGTAATAAACCTTTTCCGCTCTGTCAACCTTGTATTTCACATTGTCGGATTCGATCCATGTTGAGGAGTCGTTTACTCCCGTTAAATCATGGTTTGCGGGACCGATATATAAATAATGCCCCTGACTGTTGTAACCGATGGCGGTGTTTACGCCGTCAAGATACATTTTATTTTTGTATCTTAAAGGTTGAATGAAAGCGTGATATTTCTCACTAACCCAGTTTTGGGGGCCGTGAAGATAAACTTCACGGCCGTAATCATTGAAAATTTTGGTAAGTGTCATTTTTTACACCTCGATTTGCCTGAAAGAAAACTGCGTGTCCTTCATCAGCGGAGTTAACTCCGCCAAAGCCTCCGCACGTTGCTTTTCTGCAATTTCCATTATTGCATTTTTGCTTTTGCTGACGGTGATATCTCCCGCTTTGAAACTTGTTACATTGTCTTCGCAGGACATTTTTCTCAAAGAATAATCGTAATAACTTAATGCGGCGGCGGCCTGAATTATCCGCACATCGTCCTTGTCGGATTTTTCGTCAAGCAAACTGAGAACACGTTCCAGGTTCATCAGACATATCGGAATCAACTCCGAATCCTGTTCATCATCGGAAGCCATAAGCTGACGCAGTCTTGCCAGAACATTCCATTGAGTTATCAATTTATACCTCCGTCTCAGACATTGAGAACTTTAGAAGCATCGGTGAATATTTTTGAGAAGCCTGCAATGGAAGTGATTGCCGCTCTTTCGAGCTGTCTGTCAATAAGTTTGTCGTATTCAACACTTACATCTCCTGCGGTAACCATTTCAAGAGCACAGCTTTTATCAAGACCGATAAGTTTTCCGCTTGCAAGTGCGGAGGATTTCATAAGATCCGCACCGATGGGAGTAATCATTTTGCCTGTTGCATGAAAATCAAGGTTGGCATTGGCATCTCTGAATTCGGAAAGAGTGAGAAGTTTTGCCATTACATCGGGGCTTGCGATGATTGTGTTAAGTTCATAAGGGTCAAATGTATTCCAGAAGGTGATAAGGTCGGAATAAGTAAGAGTACCGGATGTTGCTGTATTTGAAGATGAAGCGGCGTTGTTGTTACCGTCGCCGTTAATGAGAGTTGCAATGGCATCTTTAAGCTGTGAACGGGCAATGTAAGCACCGATTTGTTTAAGCGTTACCGTGAACACATCAAGGTGCTGAAATCTGATTGCCTCGTAAGAAGCGGTGAGCATTCTGCCACGCTTTTTAAGGCTTACAAGGTTGTCCTGCGTCTTAACGGCAGTTTCGGGAATGTACGCACCTTCGCCTACACGTTTAAGTTCTTTATCGTCATCGGAAAGTACGGATGTAATTGCACGGTAATCGAGAGAGTCGATTTTAGTTGTTGTTGCAACTATTCTCGGAAGCAAATCAACTTCTTCCATACCCTGACGGACGGCTCTTGAAATGTATTCCGGGAAAAGAACGGAACTGTCGGATGTTTTGAAGAACTTTTCAATGGTGTCGCTTCCGGAACCGCTGACCTTAATGTTAAATCTCTTTAACTGACGCTGGTAAGCATCAAGACCTTCCATGGAAGTGCCTTTGTAGTTTTCGGAGGGATCGAGTTTTTCAAGTTCTGAGGAAAAAGATTTTCCCGTTGTGTAAAGTCCTTTATCAAGTTTAATGTTATCAAATGCTGACATATTTTTCTCCTTTCAGATTAAAGCAAAAATTCTACTGTTGAAGCGGTGGAATTCACGTTTAAAACAAGGCATTTTCTGCCTGTGTCCGAAACGCATACACCGCCGTTGCCGTCTGCCGCAAGTGTGCAGAAGCCCACTGTGGGTGCAGTTGATGAATAGGGGAGTTTTACGTGTCCCTCAAGCTGAACGGTGGTATGTGCACCGTCGCTGTTTACTGCAATTCCGATGAAAACGTCTCCGCTTTCTGCGGCACTTACCGTTTTGTTGCCGTACATGACAACAGGCTCGTTTTTATCAACCGTGCCGTGGCAGATGAATGTTGAAATTTTTTCGTTAAATCCGTTAAATGATACTGACATTGAATTCAATCCTTTCTTTTGTTAAATTAAATAATCTTTGTTTGAAGTATTTTCCGATACAGAAATATCGGAAGCAAGTTGAGGTTTAATGCCGTTTTTCTTTGCACTTGCCTTTGCCATGTCGTCAAGAAGTCCCTTTAAAGCGGAAACGTCAAGATTACCGCAAATGTTTTCCACGCTCTTTGAACTGAGTTCCGGTGAAGCGGAAACGGAAAGTTTGATTATTTCCTGCTTGAGGAATGATTTATATTCTTTGCCCTCCTCGGCCGCTTTTTCAAGAGCGTTGATGTGATTTGCAAGTTCCGTGGCATTTTCCTTTGAAAGAGTGATTGAGTCGGAACATTCGCAAAGACCTTTTATAATTTCTTTCATATTTTTTTGTTCCCTTTCTGTGAATGATTTTATTGTGCCTGCATCACGCTGTGCAGGTACCGCTACGAAAGACCATTCGTAGGCATCTGTGGGTGAAGATAGAATACGGTGGCAGATTTTCGAGTTATATATTCCGCCCTTTTTATGTTCACAAAAACCTTCGTTAAGATTTTTACCGCAGACGGAACATATCTTTTCTTTCACACTGCAGTTGATACTGACTTCCTTTTTTATCCCTGCTTCGATTTCCGAAATGAGAGATTGATTTTCCGCTGTACGTGGCATATATGCCTTGGCTTTCAGGAAACAGTATTCCTCCGAAAGTGTGGTTTTTCTTGAAGCATCCTTTTCCACGTGTGCCTCAAAAATTCTTGCCACCTGGTCTTTTCCCTTCATGCTGTGGTCGAATATTCCCGTTTTGCCCACAAAAAGTACTGCGAGTTTTTCAAGGGCTTCAAGGTCAAACCTTTCCGTATCCCTGTCGATTTCATTGTCGCAAAGCTTGATGTTAAAGCAAAAAATATCCTCCCTTTTCAACTCTTTCAGGGAAATTTCGTTGATAAGTTTCAGATCCTCGTCCGTTACCGAACAATCCGAAACAGCATTATTGAAGTTCTTTTTCATTGACATTTTTTTCTCCTGAATTTATTTCATGCTGTTGTGCCTGAGCGTTGTAAAGCCTTGCTTTGCTTAATTCCACCGCATCCTGTAAACTGATATCCTCCCAGATTAGTTCCGACGGACATGAGTAGCCGTTAAGCCGGAGAAAGGTGTCGCAGATTGATGTGATAACAGGGGAGAGTATTCTTCTGTAATACTCAAGTTCGCTTGTAAGCACATCGGCCTGTTGGGATGACATTCTCTCCGTGGAGGACCAGCTCAGCCCCAGCATAAAGGGAGGCAAACCTGTTTTTGCAACGATTTGCTCCAACATTTGTTTTACCGGTATTTCGCTGTCGAGAATTTGATTATCCGCACCGATAGCCTTGATCGAAACATCGCCCACAGCCACAAAATCTCTGACACAACTGTTGTCCTGCATGGATTTGCTCCATTCCGAAGCAATCTGAACGGCTCTGTCCTTGGCGTAAGCTTTGTCGATGGAATCATTTTGAGGCTTGTACGTTACGGCAAATCTTACGTTGCCCACTCTTTCCCAGTTCGTGCCTATGGTGTTGAAAATTTTCAGCAGAATTGAGCTTACAAAGGGCAGTCCTTTTAAAAGCGAATTGCCGTGAATGTTGCCGGGGTTAGGGTTAAGAGCGGAAAAAACAATTCTTTCGGGATGTTCAACGGGAACGGGAATTGCATTTTTTACCGTGCAGACATCAATATCAAACCCGTTTTCGTTTCTGCAAAGACATACATCTTCAAGACGGGCATTGTAAAGTCCCGCAAAACTTCCGTCCTTCCTTAAAACAATTTCTCCTATTGCTGTTCCGCAGGTCAGAAGTTCGTCAAAATAGACGGAAATAAATGCGTCAAGTCCGTGCATATTTCCGCCCACCGGAATGTTCTCCGTAAAATTCTTCAGAATTGCAGAAGCATTTTCATCCCCGGTTTCCACCCGGAATGCACAAACAAGCCTTACAAGTTTTCCTATTGCGGAATCCACAATGGGAACAGCCTCACGGATTTCACGGTAAAGGTCGATTTGAGGCGTTGCAAGCGGAACATATCGCTCCACGGAATAAAAGGGTTGAGAGTTGTTCTTACCCGTCTGTATTACGCTGAGTGCATCACGGGAACGGTTTTTCTTTGAAATGATGGGTAATTTCAATTTATTCCTCCTTAATAAAATTCTGCCGTCATCTTTCGGCGGAAATGACGAAGAAATCATCATTGCCGTTTGCCAACACGGTTGAAACAAAATATCTGATATCATCCATGGCGTGGTCATGTTCTTTCTTCGGGGCATCTCTCACCGAGTTGTCGTCCCAACGATACAGGGAAAATTCACGCAGAGTATCTTTACAGGTTTGAGAAAACATAAGTTTTTTTGATTTAAGCATATCCGAAACAAATCTTATTCCGTCAAGAACATCATTTTTTGCAGGTGTTACACGGTATTTCCCGTGACGCATAATACATTGGATAAAACTTGCGGCAGAGGGATCAACGATTACGCTTTCCACGTGTAAATTACCGATAAGTTTTTCAAGTGCTTCATAATGTTCTTCATCTGTTTTCTGTAATCCGGTACGTCTTGAATCGTGATAGTATTCCTCAATTCTGTACCATACATCTTCGCTTTTTCCCCATAATCCGAATGAGGCGGGATTGACGGTTCCGTAGTCGCAGGATACATAGTATTGCTCAAAGTTTTCGGGAGGACAGGCAAATGTATGTATCCTTTCGTCAAACATGGGATAGACAATTCCTTCTGCGGCAACCCAGTTTCCTTCAACAAACCGCTCATAAAACGCACCGCTGTAAAGGGAACGGTACCTGTCTATGATTTTTTTCGAGAGGGAAGGATTGTCATACATCTTGAAATGCAGATGAAGTGCATTTTTACTTTTCGCCTTGTCAATCCATTCCTTTTTGAACCAGTGTTGAGGGCTTTCGGGATTGCAGTTAAACCAAAATTTCGAACCGCTTAAAGAACATCTTGCCAATGCCTGTTCCACAAAGGAGCGGGGCATCAATGCCACCTCGTCAAGCAGTACGCCGCCTAAGGTCATTCCCTGAATAAGGGAGGCAGATGCTTCATCTTTTCCGCCGAAAAGGAAAAAACTGTTTTTCCGCTTTCCGTATGTTATCGTGATTTCGTTTTTTGACAGTTTTTCTTCGCAGATAAATCCCAGTTCTCTCAATGCAGGGATAACAGGCGTTACTATGTTTCTTCTGAGAGATGCTACTGTTTTTCCGCAAATGGCAAAGGACGTATCCTTGAATGCGTAAAAACTCCATGCCACAAAGGAAATGGACATACAAAGAGTTTTACCGCTTCTTACCGCACCGTCGCAAATGATGGCATCTTTATTTGAATGGGGAGATTTTTTGTGCCACCATGACAGGACGGTTAACTGTTTCGGAGAAAAGGGGACGTAGGTATTAGCCGCCGTTTGAGTCATAATCTCTTATGGCATCGGCACCTTTTTCTATTGCATCGTAAAACGGTACCGCACCTTCATCCTGCCTTTCCGTGCATATTTCATTCAGTTTTTCTATCGCCTTTGTTCTGTCAAAAAACTTGATTTCCATACCGCCGCCTTTCGGCTTTTTGATTTCGGAAATGTTGAATAAATCCATATTCTCGATTTCCTCAAACCCGATTTCATCGTTCTGCAACAGTTTAATGCAATCGGCTATGCTTCCGAAGGATAAACGGCGTAGCCCGGAGGTTATTTCGTTTCGGCTCACGTTCATTGATTTGTATTTTTCAATGCTTCTTACGATTTCATCCTTCAGCAGAAGTTTTACACCGCTTTTTTCCGGATTTGTGTATCCGCTTTTGGCGGCGGCTTCTCTTGCGTTTGATAAAACGGAAAACCAATGGCAGAAAAGAAGTTCTTTTTTTGTCAGTTTTTTTCGCTTCATTTTTGTTCCTTTCATGTGAATTTTAAATTGTCCTCCCATATATACCCTGAACAGAGGAAAAAGTGGAACTGTTTTTGTCCAAAAACTCAAAAAATAGCGAAATGTTAACAATTTGTTTACAATTACAAAGGAAATAGGTAATACAATATATATGTTATACTAAATTTAAAAGGGGGCATAATAATGGACGCTGACGGTAACGGGCGAAGTATGAAAAATAAAATATGCGGGGCAGAAAAATGATAAATCCGTTATGAAATTTCATAACGTGGTTATGACGTTTCATAGCGGATTTGTTAGTTTTGTCCTGCGGAAACGAGGACAATATGGAAGAAACGGAATTTGAAGCTCTTACAGAGCTTTTGGAAAATAATATGTTTTCCGAACTCCATAAACGGCTTTCAGATATGAACTCGGTGGATATCGCTGAATTTTTAGGTTCAACGGATAATAAACGTATGCTCGTTGTTTTCCGTATTTTGCCTAAGGATATCTCGGCTGAGGTTTTTGCATATCTTGAACCTGAGGATCAGGAGCATATTGTTACATCCATAACGGATAAAGAACTTAACAGACTTGTTGAAGATATGTTTATTGACGATGCGGTTGATTTTCTTGAGGATGTTCCCGCAAATGTCGTAACGAGAGTATTGAGCAACACCAATGCACAAACCAGGGAAACGATCAACAGATTTTTGAACTATGCGGAGGACTCCGCAGGAAGCATAATGACAAATGAAATGGTGGAACTTCATACTAATCTTACCGCCATGCACGCCATTGAGCATATACGTAAAACGGGAATTGACAAGGAAACAATTTATACCTGCTATTGCATTGACGATAAGAGGCATCTTGTGGGTTTGCTTGAACTTAAGGATTTACTTCTTTGCAATCCCGATACGCCTATCTCCGAAATAATGGACGGAGAAAATACCATCATTTCCGTAACAACAGGCGAGGACCAGGAAACGGTTGCGGACCTTGCAAGGAAATACGACCTTTTGAGCGTTCCCGTAACGGATAACGAGAACAGGCTTGTGGGTATTATCACCATCGACGATATCGTTGATATCATCGAGGAGGAAAATACGGAAGACTTTGAAAAAATGGCTCTTCTTCATCCTGCCGATGATACTTATATGAAAACAGGTGTTTTCAAACTTGCTAAAAACAGAATTATCTGGCTGATCATTCTTATGGTTTCCGCCACATTTACGGGGCAGATTATTTCAAATAAAGAAAAATTATTAAGCGGATTTGTATTTCTTGTTTCCGCAATTCCCATGTTGATGGATACAGGGGGAAATGCCGGAAATCAGGTTTCAACCCTTGTTATCAGAGGACTTGCTCTCGGTGAAATCAGGATAAAGGATTATTTTAAAGTTGTTTTTAAAGAAATCCGTGTTGCCCTTTGCTGTGCAACGATTCTCACCGTTCTTAATTTCGCAAGGATGTATATTATGGGACAGGGTGATATTTCGCAGTATCTTGTGGTAAGCGGAGCAATGTTCTTTGCGGTGCTGATAGCAAATGTAATCGGATGTACTTTGCCTATTCTTGCAAAACTTGTTCATCTTGATCCGGCACTTATGGCGGGACCTATGCTGACCACCATAGTTGATGCCACAACACTTTCAATCTATTTCGCAATAGCACAGACGGTTTTGATGAAGATGTGAAAAAAGGGGCTGTCGCATTTAAGTGCAGAAAGCGTTTTCTTTGTCCCGAAGGCGTACATAGGTACGTCGAGTGGGCAAAAAAACGTTTAGAAAAGCAAAATGACATAACAATCAAATGAAATAATCATAAAAAAGACGGTTAT
>JAZUKF010000099.1:0-8309 GCA_045643165.1 Acutalibacteraceae bacterium
GCAAAGTCCTTTTTCAAGTTGAACATCACAGGCAGGTCTGCGGAAATTTGCGGTAGGACCGCCGATGTCGTGAATATATCCTTTAAAATCAGGCATTTTTGTCAATTTTTCCGCTTCTGCCAAAATTGATTTTTTGCTTCGTGAAGTAATATATCTGCCTTGATGAAAAGCAAGAGAACAAAAATTACATGCACCGAAACAACCACGGTTGTGGGTTATGGAAAACTTTACTTCTTCAATCCCCGGTACACCGCCGTATGCTTCATAAGACGGATGATAATTCCTTTCGTAAGGTAAAGAATAAACCCAATCAAGTTCTTTTGTTGTCAATGGAGGCATCATGGGATTTTGCACAAGCATTTTATCTCCGTGCCGTTGTTTAACGACTTTTCCTCTGATGTGGTCCTGCTCATCAAGTTGTATCCTTGCGGAAATAGCATATTCTCTTTTTGAATTGCAGACATTTTTATATGAAGGACATTCCACACCGGTATAGGGTGTTTCGGTAACATTTGTCAGATAACAGGTCCCTCTGATATCCTTCATATCTGAAATTTTTTCGCCCTTATTAAGTCTGTCAGCAATTTGGATAGTCTGATTTTCCCCCATTCCGAAACTCAACAAATCCGCTCCCGACTCAACAAGAATTGAAGGCTTAATGCAATCGTCCCAATAATCATAATGGGCAAATCGTCTTAAAGATGCTTCAAGTCCGCCGATGATAACAGGACTGTCCGGATATATTTTTTTAATAATCTTACAATATACTGTTACGGCTCTGTCGGGACGTTTCCCTGCTTTTCCGCCGGGAGTATAGGCATCCTCACTGCGTTTCTTCTTTGCGGCAGTATAATGAGCAACCATACTGTCAATATTTCCCGAAGTAACAAAAAAGCCTAAACGTGGTTTGCCGAAAATCTTAAAAGATTTTTCATCTCGCCAATTGGGTTGAGAGATAATGCCCACCTTATATCCTTTTGCCTCAAGAACTCTTGAAATTATTGAAACGCCGAAACTGGGATGGTCTACATAAGCATCACCCGTTACATATACAAAGTCAACATATTCCCAGCCCCGTTCCTTCGCTTCCTCAAGTGTTATCGGTAAAAAATTACTCATATTTAATATTCTCCGTCATCCTCATATTGAGAATAATCCTGTTCGGAAATCTGATTATCCGCAGGTCTTTTATCAAGCACACCGTTTGGAGAAAGTGCATTCATTTCAAGAAATTCCTGTTTTGACATTAAAACTTTTCTCGGTTTTGCACCCTCTGAAGGTCCTACAATTCCTCTTTCCTCCATCTGGTCAACAATTCTTGATGCTCTGGCATAGCCTAATTTTAATTTCTTTTGAAGCATTGTTGTCGAAACGGCTTGATTGGTTACCGCAATTTCAATGGCGGCAGGAAGCATTTCATCTGCATCATCTTCTTCATCATCTGTGGAATCAATTCCCGCTTTCTTCTTTTCATTTAAAGCGTGATTTTCTATTTCCTCAATGATATCCTCGTCATATTCCGTTTCCTGCTGACCTTTGATAAATTCAACTATTCCCTCAACCTCGCTGTCGGAAAGGAATGCACCTTGTACACGCAAAGGCTTTGAAATTCCCATAGGACTGTAAAGCATATCACCGTTACCGAGAAGTTTCTCTGCACCGGCAGTATCAATAATTGTTTTGGAATCAATAAATGATGAAACGGATAAAGCAATACGGCTGGGTATGTTGGCTTTAATTACACCGGTGATAACATTTACCGAAGGTCTTTGAGTTGCAATAACAAGATGTATGCCTGCGGCACGTGCCATCTGAGCAAGACGGCAAATTGAATCTTCAACCTCATTGGGTGCCGCCATCATAAGGTCTGACAATTCATCAATAAATATTACTATCAGCGGCATTTTTTCCATACCGGGATTTGCATCGCAGAATTTATTATATCCGTTAATATTTCTTACGTTTCTTTCAGAAAATCTCTTGTATCTTTCAAGCATTTCCGTTACAGCCCAGGAAAGAGCACCTGCCGCCTTTCTCGGATCGGAAACAACAGGTACGAGAAGATGAGGAATACCGTTATAAACAGTAAATTCAACCTGTTTCGGATCTATCATAAGAAGTTTTACTTCATCCGGTGTTGCGTTATAAAGAATACTCGCAATCATAGAGTTGATACATACCGATTTACCTGAACCTGTTGTACCGGCAATAAGAAGATGAGGCATTTTAACAAGGTCTGCACAGATAACATTACCCGTAATATCCTTACCGAGAGCAACATTAAGTTTGCTTTCAGACTGACGGTAAACGGGAGTGTCGATAATCTCACGCAGTAAAACAGCAGTACGCTTTTTATTGGGAATTTCAATTCCCACGGCGGATTTATTCGGTATCGGTGCTTCAATTCTGACACCGGATGCCGCCATATTTAACGCAATATCGGGAGAAAGCCCTGTAATCTTACTGATTTTAACTCCCGGTGCAGGTTGGATTTCATACCTTGTAACAGAAGGTCCCCGACATATTTCGCTGACTTTTGTTTCAACACCGAAACTTCTCAAAACCTCCACAAGTTTTTGTCCGTTGGCATTCAATTCTTTTGTATAATCCACATTCGTATCCTTATCGGGACATGACAGACAACTGAGCGGCGGGAATTTATAAGGTTTTGTCTTTCCGGATTTTGTTTTTACATATCCGGTATCGGTGGAGTCAAATGTTGACGGTGTAGGTTTGGTTTCAACCGGTTTAACGGGACTGACGGTCTTTTTCTTTTTTATTACTTCAGGCTCTTCAATCGGGGTATCTTCATCATAATCCGAGATATTCTCAACGGGAAGAAAATCATCATCTTCCTCATTATCAGGCTGTTCGCCGTCATAAGTATAATCAATATCAAGTGCGGTGATACCGCCGTAACCTCTTTTCCTATCCCCTGTTCTGCCGGAACCGGTGTTGATTTTCGGCATAATAATATCAGTTTCGGTATAATCGGGAATTGACGTATCTATATTTTCCGGAGGAGGTAAAATTACGTCATCCGAAGGTTCGTAATCAGACTCTCTTGAAATAAAATCAACAGGATGGTTTTCTTCGGAATTTTCTCTTGCGGATTTTCTTTCATCTCTGATTTTTTCGATTTTGTTTTCAGCCTTCTTCACAGGCTTCATAACAATGTTTTTTATAGTGTTGAGAGTGGTTTTCGTTACAAGCATTATTATACCGAATGATAAAATGGAAACAGTTATTACGGCAGGTGCTTTTTTTCCGCAAAGCAACGCAAGCCCTCCCCCTGCCAAAGAGCCGAAAAATCCTCCGTTACTTACAGACAATCCCTTTTCATAAGATAGTTTAATCTGTTCCCACAATGTTTTTTTAAGCAATACATCTGCGGGATTAGACACAATATGAATAAAAGAATCGAGTATTATTACGAGAATACAAAAGCATATCATCTGCCATTTTGTATTTTTTGAGTGCCATCTGTTATTGGCACAGATAAAGGCTATGTATCCCACGATAAACGGTATCAGAAAGAACGATAGACCGAACGTACCGAAGAAAACGTTTTGTCTGATAAACTCCCAGACAGACGCTCCCGGTACCACCGCAAAGGCAAGAAGAAGTAACGCCAAGCACAGTAATATTACGGAAACAGGCTGACTGTTTTTTTCTTCCGAAACGGATTTATTATTTACAGGCTCGGTTTTTGATTTCGAGCCTGTATTCTTTTTTACCGTCGCAGAAGATGCCCTCTTTGCGGAAGTTGTTTTTTTATTCTGATTTGTTTTACTGTTTGTTGTTTTTTTGTTTTCCGCCATTATGAACCTCTTTCTTATATTCAATTATCAATTCTTCAAGAGCCGAAAATGCATCGGATAAAGATCCTATTTCATCAATCAGCCCGCATTTTACTGCTTCATCACCGTCAAGAAGTGTTCCCACATCCGTAACAAGTTCCCCTGTATTAAGCAACATATCCCTGAAATCATCTGCATCAAGGGAAGAATTTGCACAGACAAATTTAACAATTCTTTCCTGCATTCTCAAAAAATATTCAAGAGTCTGCGGTACACCGATCATCAATCCGTTCATTCTCACAGGATGGACAGTCATTGTGGCAGATGGAACAATAAAGGATTTATCCGTTGCAACCGCAAGAGGTACACCTATTGAATGACCTCCTCCGAGAACGAGAGATACTCCCGGTTTTTTCATCCCGGCAATCAACTCGGATATGGCAAGTCCGGCTTCAATATCCCCGCCTACGGTATTGAGAATAACGAGAAGTCCGTCAATCTCACGGCTTTCCTCCGCCGCAATAAGCTGGGGAATGACATGCTCATACTTTGTTGTTTTCGTCTGTTGAGAAGCAAGATAATGCCCTTCAATTTCACCGATTATTGTAAGGCAAAAAATCTTGTGCCCATTTTTATTGACGGTTATTGTGCCTGTTTCGAGAAGTTGTTTCATGGTATTCTCAAAAGCACATTCACAATTTTCACAATCTTCGTCAGAAAAGAATTTTTCTTCATCCTTTTCATTCAGAATTTCATTATTATTATCACTCAAAATATCACAACCTTTTGGATTATTATATCCGAAAAGGTTATATAAATACTTATTTTTATTTTATCATAAAATGGTTATTTTTACAATAGTTTTTTTATAATAAAAAACATAATATTACAGCGGTTATCAACAACTTTTTGTCAATAACCGCTGAAAAATTATACGCTATTTATTAAAATTTTTCGGAAAGTGCCTTACCTATTTCTACACGAACATCGTTAAATTTTTTGTCGTTTAAAGTATAATTTGTAAGATTTTTGCTGACCTTGGAAATTTCCTTATCAACCCATTTCTCACCCATTACTTTTTCAGCCATGGTAAGGAGAGTATAATCCTCAATTCCGTTTGCAACACCTTTAAGACGTACTGTCGCAACAGGTCCGTCAACACCCACATATTTCCCGGGATAAATCAAACAACCGTCTCCGCTGCTGCCTGTATTATCCCATGTTTTAGAGTTGATCCAGGGATTTTCCGCTTTTTCCCAATAACAAGTATCCCAATAAAGGAAGCCTGTTACATCGTACTGTTTTTCCTGCCAGAACAACATTCTGTGTTTAATTCCCGGTTGAAACATAAACATATTGCAGTAACCGGATTTATCATCGGGACCGCAGCAAACATACCACCATGCTTTATCGCCGAGATTTTTTCTTTCATTCATTTTTTTAACGAAATTCTTATCGGAATAACAGATTGATTCGGGACAAAGATTATTGCTCTTACCCGCCTGAACATCAAAGTTTTTAATCTTTGCTCCGCTTCCGTCGCTATCCTCTATCTCAATACCGTAGAAAGGAGTGATCATATTATATCCGGGACAAAGTTTTGCAAGTCTTTGAGTCATCTGATTATATGTATTTACCATTGAAATGCTATGAGGTTCGTCAATGGGATAGAACATTCCCTTTTTAAGCCATTCGGGGTTTTTCTTAAGTTTTTCATGATATTTTACGAGAAGAGTATCATCATCGGGATAAGGGATAATAAATGATGTTACTCTCGGATCGCTCATATATGCATCCGCTCTTTCATCGAGAATATCATAGGGCAACGAATAAGCGGAAACACCGTGGTCAAGGAGAAAATCGTAATACTTTTTATATACTTCGAGCTGTGCGCCTTCAATAGCATCCCTTGCACCGCCGTTTACGCCGTAATAATTACTTCCGTCAACGCCGTTGAGAGTATAGAAATTACCGGAGAATATTCCCATTGCGGTTTGTGTTGCAGGAGTTTCTGGCATAGTAAAATCCCAGACAGTCGCAACAATTTCCGCAGTAAAGAATGTTTTTTCACTGTTTGTCAAAGTTGCGGTTGCTCTGTATGTACCGGCAGGAGTGTTTTTATCAGACTCCACTTCAATATAGAAAACATTATTTTTATGCCATGAGTATTCCATCTCTTTCGTTTCATACGGAATGAGGGCATCGGGATAATTACCGAAGAAATAATCACTTTCTTCACCTACAACGGTATATTGTTCAAAATATACGTTTGATTTTAATACATCGCCTTTATCGTTTTTAAATTCGGAAAAAGTCAATGTTGCATCTTCTGTGCCGTAACGTGCATGAACTGCAATCTGAACGGCTTCACGCTCATTCTTTGCAAGATATATTTCACCCTTTGCATCTCTTCCGAGAACATCGAACGGGGAAATTTTTTCCGTAGAATATGCAAAATCATAAGCAAACCAGTTAAGGAAAGAATGTACTCCGCCGATATCAACCGTCAAAGAAATTGTAGTTAAAAAGGACATTACGGAAACAAGAATTAAACTGATAAGTCTTTTTGAATAATACCGAAACATCAAAGTTGAACCTTTCATAAAAAAACCTCCGTTTATTTTTGTATAATTATTATAAAACATTCATAATATAATAGTCAATAATTTTTGTAAAATAATATGTATGTAATTGACTTTATTTTGCATAAGTGATATAATTTAATAAAATAAGCAGTAAGGAGGAGGCGTTTATACGCCGAACAAAAAAATGAAAAAATTTATTTCAGTATTATTGACAGTTGCAATTCTTATTTCTTCTTTCTCAATTATGAGTTTTGCAAAAAAAGAAACAAAAAGTTACATAGACCGTCAGTCTTCCCCCTATGTTAAGGATATTGCCTGGGGAACAATGGGCAACACAAAGGACAACGGCTGCGGTTGGATTTCCGTTTATAACATCCTCACCTCTCAAAGTAATAACATCACAACGGACCTTGTTATTTCGGAAATGACCGACTACAATGCACCCTTCTTCTTCGGTCTTTTAGGTGCAAATCCCTTTGCTATGAAAAGATATCTTGCAACTAAATTTCAGGATGTTTCAATGAGTTTCTTTGACAGAACATTGTGGGCATTAAAGTCAAACAACAAAGACGGTGTTATCATCCTTTATCAGGGAAAAGATCTGTTCTCTCCCCTTCACTATGTTGCAGGTATCCCCACGGGAGGTAAAGACATTAACGATACAAGTTATTTCAATTTTTACAATACCGGAAAAGTCAGTTGTTACAGTGAATACACAGTTGATGAATATCTTAATATTCTCAAAGATTCAGGATGTAAACTTATTATGTTTATAACGGTAGACGGAAAAATCGGTCAATGGTAATAAAGGACTGTTGCATTTAAAGATAAACTATAAAAAGACGGTTGTAAAAGAAGTTTAATCTTTTATAACCGTCTTTTATTATAATTATTTTACATATATGGGATACTTTTCGCAAAGATTGATTACTGCTTTACAAATGCTGTCTTTATTATTTTCAAAATCCGTCGCAACAAGTTTTATCCATTTTGCGATAAGTTTCATTTCATCTTCCTTAAAGCCCCTTGTTGTTACGGCGGGAGTTCCTATTCTTATTCCGCTGGTGATAAACGGACTTAATGTTTCATTGGGAATAGTATTTTTATTAACGGTGATATGAACTTCATCAAGACGTCTTTCAAGTTCTTTACCTGTAATATCAAAAGGTGTAACGTCAACCAGCATAAGATGATTATCGGTTCCGCCGGACACAATGCGGAAACCTTCATTTTTCATAGCATCGGCAAGAGTTGAAGCATTTTTCAAAATCTGTTTTTGATACTCTTTGAAATTTTCAGTAAGTGCTTCGCCAAAGGCAACGGCTTTACCGGCAATAACGTGCATAAGCGGTCCGCCCTGTGTTCCCGGAAAAACGGCTTTATCTATTTGTTTTGCATATTTTTCCTTGCAAAGAATGAGACCGCCTCTCGGTCCGCGTAAGGTTTTATGAGTAGTTGAAGTTACTATATCGGCATACGGAACGGGGCTGGGATGAAGTCCTGCGGCAACGGGACCTGCAATATGAGCAATATCAACCATCATATATGCGCCGACCTCGTCACATATTTCTCTTATTCTTTTAAAGTCTATTGTTCTTGCATATGCACTTGCTCCCGAAACAATCATTTTCGGCTTACATTCAAGGGCAATTTCTCGCATTTTATCATAGTCTATTGTTTCTGTTTCTTCCGAAACCTCATAAGGTACTACATTAAAGTATTTACCCGAAATATTTACAGGTGAGCCGTGAGAAAGATGTCCGCCCTCGGAGAGATTCATGCCCATAATCGTATCTCCCGCCTCTGCAAAAGCGAAGAAAGCGGCGAGGTTTGCGTTTGCTCCGCTGTGGGGCTGAACGTTTGCGTGGTCTGCACCGAAAAGCTTCTTTGCTCTTTCGCGTGCGATATCCTCGACGACGTCAAC
>JAZUKF010000100.1:0-15667 GCA_045643165.1 Acutalibacteraceae bacterium
CTTTTCACGGTGAAAATATTTTTATCTGTCAACTCAGCAACGGTACTTACTAAATCTCTTTTGATTTTTTTAACATATTCCGGATGGTCATCGTCCTCCCAAAGAGCACATTGAATATCCGCATTTGAACATATCGCACCACGTTTATCTATAAGCAGGGCGAAAAGTTCTTTTGTTTTTTTATAAGAAAAATTAACGGCGATATCATTATAAAAAATTTCAAATGTACCGAAACAGATCGCTCTGATCCTTTTTTCGCTGTCATCCTGCAACGGGTAACGCAAAACATTAAGCTGATGTCTTACTTCATCCGCCGAAATGGGTTTCAGAAGATAACCGCTGCAATCCTCCCTGAAAGCACTGAGTGCATATTCTTCATAAGCGGTGGTAATGATGATATTTATTTTCGGATTGATTTCTTTGATCATTTCCGTAAGAGTAATTCCGTCGTATTTCGGCATATCCACGTCGAGAAACGCAACCTGAATATCCGTGTTATTTTTGATAAAATCAAGTGCTTTTTCAGAATCGGTAAATCCCGTAACTTCACCGATCTCATCAATCTGACTGCAAATATGTACCATTAAATCGGTTGATATTTTTTCATCGTCAACGCAAACAACATTTAACTTTTTCATATAATCTCTCTTCCTCATAATTGTTGTAAAATCATTATATCCAATCGACTGTATTTTTTCAAGATGTTTTTTGAATAATATCTTATTGATTATATTTTTATTTTATGGTAGAATAAAAAAGTATTTTAAGGGAGGTATTAAAATGAATTTTGATTTTACATCTTTTTGTGTTGTTGCAAAGAATGATGAAGAAAAATTTGCAGCTGAAATTTTATGCGATGAAATAGAATTACGTACGGGAAAACGTCCTGCTGAACTTGAATTTGCAAGGGAAAATTGTTTCGTTTTTTCTGCTTGCGGTGAAGAAAAAACAGATGATAAAGATTTTTATGAAATCTTTTTTGATGAGGAGAAAAATATTATTACCGCTTACGGAATCGGTCGCAGAGCCTTCCTTTTTGCAATAGGTCTTTTTTTGAGAAAAACGGTTTATGACGGTGAAAAAATAACACTCATTAAAGATATTACGGGAAAATATTCTCCCGAAAAAAGAATAAGGGGACATCAGATAGGGTATCGAACTACGCCGAATACTTATGATGCATGGTCTCCGGAGGATATGAAAAGACATTATCTTGATTCCATGTTTTACGGATGTAATACAACTGAGTTGATACCCCCCGAATATCCGGAAAACGAAAAAACATATAACAGACTTATGAAATATGATCAGCAGGAGTTTACGGAAAAATCTTCGGAGTATGCACAGGAAGTTGATATGGATATTTCCGTTTGGTATCCCAATGACGATTTTTCCGTGGAGGAAACGGCGAGGATAAGAAAAGAAATTCTCGGAAGTATGACGAGATTAAATACGATTTTTCCTCCCGGAAGCGATCCCGGAAAATATCCTGCGGATGAACTTATCGAAAGATGTACCGCCATTGCGGATGCGGTACGTGAGGTTAAACCGGATGTTGAAATGTGGCCGTCTGCACAAATGCCCAGAGGTATTCCCGGATGGGGTGATGTTTTTGTTAATGAAGTCAACAATTCCCGTGAAGGTGTAATTCAGGGTGTAATTCAAGGTCCCAACAGAGCCATGGAGATTGACGAACTTCGCAAAAGAATATCCGGCAAATTTGATTTGCGTCTTTATCCCGATATCACCCACAACGTGAGAAGTGAATGGACCGTACATTATCCTCTTGAGGATTGGCATTATTCTCTTGCGGCGGTGAACGGACGTGAAAGCGTAAATCCGAGACCTGCGGAGTATAAACGTATTCACGCTCAGATGAGTCCTTATACGGTGGGAAGCGTAACATATTCCGAGGGTGTAACGGATGATGTGAATAAATTTGTATGGTCAATGCTGGAATTTGACAGTTCACTTACATTATCCGAAATACTTGAAGATTATTCAAGGCTTTTCTTCCCGTCTGTACCTGAAAGAATGTGTGCAGACGGAATTATGGGACTTGAATATAACTGGTACGGAGATCCGGTTGACAATCCTTCCGTTGAGAACACCCACAGGATTTTTACCGAACTTGTTTCATCTTATCCGAAACTTGAAAATAACTGGCGTTTTATGATGTGCCTTTATCGGGCAAAGTTTGATTTGCTTGTAAAGACAAGACGTGTTTTTGAACTTGACCTTATTGACAATGCAAAATCGCTTATAAGAAAAGGTAAAATCCGTGATGCTTTGCGTATATTAAAACGTGATTATTCCGATGAATACTATGCTCTTCATAAGGAAATCGAAAAAATCGGTGATAAACTTTTTGATTTGATCGGTATGCAGACCTCCGTTGAACGCCATTGTGCCGACAGTTGGGAACGTGGAGCGGTGCTTGATACAATAGACCGTCCCGTAACAAACAGAAAGTGGCTTATCGGAAA
Source organism: Acutalibacteraceae bacterium (assembly GCA_045643165.1). Classification (GTDB taxonomy): domain Bacteria; phylum Bacillota; class Clostridia; order Oscillospirales; family Acutalibacteraceae; genus SIG575. Next base: position 2,487 of record JAZUKF010000100.1, read on the forward strand.
GATAGAAAAATATGCGGAAGATAATCGGAACGACTGTATTCTGAAAATCATTGACAGAAACAAAGTCGAAAAGGATGAATGTTGGTTTTCTTTTGCGGAACACGGATATTTACTGCTTAATACTCCGCAGAAAAACGGCGAACCTTATATAGATTTCCTCGGAGATACTCCTGCTAATGAGAACGGCGAAGTGCCTTGCGAACTTCTCAAAGCATACGACCATTACAGTCTGAATGCGAAACTCGGCGGATTTACCGCAGAGTGTGATTATAATCTTATCGTCTCTTTTTATGATAACGGAAATGACGGAAAAGGCAATTTCTGTTTGAAGGTAAACGGAAACGTAATTTATCAGGGTGTTTGCTACGGCGGAGAAAGAAACAGAGAATTTGATGAATTATATCTTGCTCCCGATTTCTTCAGCGTAACTTACAGAATACCGAAAGAGTATATCATCAACGGCTGCATTGATTTGGAAATTACCGAAAGCGAAAAAGGAATAATGGCAGGCGAGTTCAGAATAGTAAAGAGATGTGATTAAATGTTATCAAAAAAACAGGAAAATGCGTTGCAGTATGTACAGAAACCGGGCAGATATACCGGCGGAGAATACGGCAGTGTTATTAAGGATAAAGAAAAAGTTGATATAAGATACGCATTTTGTTTCCCCGATACATACGAGATAGGTATGTCGCATCTGGGAATTAAAATACTCTACTCCCTTGTGAATGAAAGGGATGACGCATGGTGCGAAAGAGTTTTTGCTCCCTGGACGGATATGGAGGAGCAGATGCGTAAGGACGGTATTGAACTGTATGCTCTTGAAAGCGGAGATGAAATCAAAAATTTTGATATTATCGGATTTACGTTGCAGTATGAATTAAGCTATACCAATGTTCTTAATATGCTTGAACTTGCGGGACTTCCTTTGAAAGCGAAGGACAGAAAAGGTCTTGCACCGATTGTTGTGGCGGGAGGCCCCTGCGTATGTAACTGTGAGCCTTTGGCGGAATTTATTGATATCGCTTTACCGGGTGAAGGGGAAGAGGTAACAAACGAACTGATCGATCTGTTGAAACTTTGCAAAAAAGAGGGCACGTCAAAGGACGAATTTCTCAGACGTGCCGCCGGGATAAAGGGCGTTTACGTGCCGAAACTTTACGATGTGGATTACAATGAGGACGGAACCGTAAAAAGTATTACCCCCAAGGAGAATGCTCCGGAAAAGGTTGAAAAAAGAGTTGTCCGTGATTTGGATAAAGCCTATTTCCCGAAGCAGTTTATCGTTCCCTTTGTTGAGGCGGTGCATGACAGAGCAGTTACGGAAATTTTCAGGGGATGTATCAGAGGATGCAGATTTTGTCAGGCGGGATTTTTATACCGTCCCATACGTGAAAAAAGTGCCGAAACAGTGAATGAGCAGTGTAAAACACTTTGTGATAATACGGGATATGATGAAATTTCTTTATGCTCGTTAAGTACAAGTGATTATACCGAATTACCGGAACTTCTTGATAAACTTTTCGATTGGACACTTGATGAAAAAATCAATGTTTCTCTGCCCTCATTGAGAGCGGATAATTTCAGCAAAGAACTTGCCGAAAAAATAAGTCAGGTCAGGAAAAGCGGTCTTACCTTTGCCGCCGAAGCCGGTACTCAAAGATTACGTGATGTGATAAATAAGAATGTTACGGAGGAAGAAATTCTTTCAAGTTCACGTAAAGCCTTTGAAAGCGGATGGACAGGCGTTAAACTGTATTTTATGATGGGACTTCCCACGGAAACGGATGAGGACGTTGAGGGGATCGCAAAACTTGCCCAAAAGGTGGTGGAGGAATTTTATTCCAACCCGGATAAGCCGAAGGGTAAAGGCGTAAATGTAAATATCAGCGTTGCACCCTTTGTGCCGAAGCCTTTTACTCCTTTTCAATGGGAAGCACAGGATTCTCTTGAAACGATTAAGAGAAAGCAGGAATTACTTGAAAATTCAATAAAAACAAGAAAAATAAATATCCGTCCCCACGATGCGAGATTAAGTTTTCTTGAAGGCGTTTTTGCAAGAGGGGACAGAAAACTTTCCGCCGTACTCGAAAAAGCCCATGAGTTGGGATGTAAATTTGACGGCTGGGATGATATGTTTGATTTCGATATGTGGATGAAAGCATTTGATGAATGCGGAATAGATCCTGAATTTTACAGCGGAAGAAAACGTGATTACGAGGAAATACTGCCCTGGGAGCATATGGATTACGGTGTGCCGAAAAAGTTTTTCATTAAGGAAAACGAGAAGGCGAAAAAAGGTGAAACAACATCAAATTGCCGTGAAAAATGTGCAGGATGTACCGCCAATAAACTTTGCGGAGGTAAATGCGATGCAATCTGTTAGAATTTGGTTCAGGAAAAACGGCAGGGCAAAATATATTTCTCATCTGGATTTGATGCGTTCCATGGCAAAGGCGTTGAAACGCTCCGGGTTGAAAGTTCGTTATACCGAGGGGTTTAATCCTCATGCGTATATGACATTTCCGTTGCCCCTTTCTCTCGGTGTGGAAAGTGAGAGAGAATGTATGGATACGGATATTGCGGAGGATTTAAGTCTTGAAGAAATAAAAAACCGTTTTGACGGCATAATGCCGGAGGGACTTGAAGTTTTCGATGTAACGGTACCGTATAACGATGCCAAAGAAATCAGGTATGCAGGGTATAAAATTACCCTTGAATTTGAAAATGAAGAGGATTCATCCGAGTACGCTTCTCTTGTCCGAAAGGCAGTTACCGAAAAGGAACTTACCGCCGAAAAAAAGGGTAAGCAGGGCAGACGAAAGGTCCTCAAAACCGTTGTATTAAACCCGCACATTTTCGATTTTAGTGTTGTAAAGGATGAAAATGTCGTTGTCATTACGGTAAAACTTTCTTCGGGCAACGTGATGAATGTCAACCCTCAACTTTTGGTTTCCGCTTTGGATAAACAGATTGATGTGAAACCCGTTTATTTAAGGTACGAAAAAACCGGACTTTATGTTGACGGATTTGAAATATTCCGATAAAAATAATTTTTTTAAAAAAATATTGAAAAAACACTTGCAATTTATCGGAGAGTATGGTATCATAACAGAGCATTTGTTTAGGTCTTGAATGACCGTATTCATTGCCGTAAGACAAGGAAGCTGTTGGTCCTCTGACACCGTAGGTGGTCATGAACAACTGTAAAAAGCGGAAGTGTCCGCAAATTTTTAAGGAGGATTAAGTCAATGGACGCACTCAAATTGATCGCACAAGACAGTATTAAAGAAGAAAAACCGGTTTTCAAAATCGGTGACACCGTAAAAGTTCACGTTAAAATCCGTGAAGGTGAAAGAGAAAGAATCCAGATTTTCGAAGGTATCGTTATTGCCAAAAGAGGCAGCGGAGTTTCTGAAACATTTACCGTTCGCCGTATTTCCTACGGTACGGGTATTGAAAGAGTTTTCCCTGTTAATTCACCCAACGTTGCAAAGGTTGAGGTTGTAAGATCAGGTAAAGTTCGCAGAAGCAAACTTTATTATCTTCGTGACAGAGTCGGTAAGGCTGCTAAAGTTAAGGAGCAGATCGGCTGATTTTGTTAATGATATAGGTGCTTTTCAGCCCTATAATCTCTATATGGATTTATTGGGGCATGTCCTGTTATGCAGGATTGCCCCTTATTTTTTTAAAATATACTTTTGGAGCGGATTATGAGAAAAATATCTGAAAAAACTGTTTTTATCTATGATAAAAGCAATAATCCCTCTGTTATTTACGATAGTGAAACGGCAAAGGATAATGACGGAAAATGGTCATTGTTTCTTGATTGGATGGGTTCAATCGTCATATCATTTATTGCGATTTTTCTTGTTTTTTCTTTTGTGTTCCGACCTGTTTCCGTCAGCGGACGTTCCATGTTTCCCACACTTAATGATAAGGATTGGTTGCTGGTTAATCACATCAATTACGTTCCGAAATACGGGGATATAGTTGTTGTAACTCAACCTAATGCATTAAACGAGCCTGTAATCAAGCGTGTTATCGCCGTGGGCGGTGATACGGTGGATATTGATTTTGACAGAGGCGTTGTTATTGTAAACGGCAGAGAACTTGATGAACCATATACTTACACACCTACCAACAACAGTTTTGATGTTTCGTTTCCTTTGACCGTAAAGGAAGGCTTCGTTTTCGTCATGGGGGATAACAGGAATAATTCTCTTGACAGCCGTTCCACCATAATCGGACAGATTGATGAAAGATATTTGCTGGGAAAGGTCGTTGCAAGAGTATTTCCCATGAAAAAAATAGATAATAAAACGGATTTCGGGAGTGAGTAATTTGAACGAAAATAAAAATACTTCATTGCTTTTTGACTTCGTGTCGGTATTGATGACGGGCGTAATAATCATTGCGGTGATTTTCACTTTCTTTTTCCGCACGGCAAGTGTTATCGGTAAGTCAATGGAGCCTACACTTTATGAAAACGATATGCTTATGGTTACGGCGAGAAAGAGTGATTATAAGGCGGGAGATATTGTTATCATCACTCAGCCTAATTCCTTTAACGAGCCTATTGTTAAAAGAATTATTGCTCTCGGCGGACAGACCGTTGATATTGATTTTGACAAGGGTATAGTATATGTTGACGGTAAAGAGGAGCAGGGAGATTACACTCTTGCCGATAAAACTTATGACAGGGAAAACTTCACGGAGCCTGTTACCGTTCCGGAGGGTTACGTTTTTGTTATGGGCGATAACAGAAATAATTCCACAGACAGCCGTTCAATGGCGGTGGGACTTATTGATGAAAGATATATTTACGGTTCCGTTATCGGCAGAATGGTACCCTTCGGCAGTTGGAAAGTAGTTTGATATAAAGGAGAAAAAATGTCATCTGATTTTCAAAATCAGACTGTTCAGTGGTTTCCGGGACATATGGCAAAAACCAGAAGGCTTGTAAAGGAAAGTCTTTCCCTTGTTGATGCCGTTACGGAAATAGTAGATGCAAGAATACCTATGAGCAGTCATAATCCCGAACTTGCGGAAATAATTTCGGGAAAACCTAAAATAGTTTTGCTCAACAAGAGCGATGTTGCGGATGAAAAAGCGACATCGCTCTGGCTTGATTTTTACAGGTCAAATGGAGTTCACGCTCTTGCGGTGGATTGCAAAAGCGGAAAAGGGCTTAATGCTTACCGCGGACTTGTGAGGGAAGTGCTGAAAGATAAAATCGAAGCCTATGCCGAAAAGAATATGAACGGCAGAGCGTTGCGTGTAATGGTTGTGGGAATTCCCAATACCGGGAAATCCTCTTTCATAAACCGTATGGCGGGTAAAAAGAGAGCACAGGTTGCCGACCGTCCCGGTGTAACGAAGCATAACCAATGGTTTGTAATCGGCGACGGTATCGAACTTCTTGATACTCCCGGAGTGCTTTGGCCGAAGTTTGACGATCCTGCGGTGGGGGATAAACTTGCCTTTATCGGTTCGGTTAAAGATGAAATTCTCGATTGCGAAACCCTTGCGGTACGGCTTATCGAGGTGCTTAAAAATGATTATCCCGAAAGGCTTACGGAAAGATATAAGGTTACGGATTTTGATGATAAGCAATCTTACGAAATCCTTGAAATGATAGGCAGAAAAAGGGGAATGTTGATTTCCGGCGGAGAAGTCAATACGGAAAGAGCCGCAACAACTCTCCTTGATGAGTACCGTGGAGGAAAATTGGGAAAAATCACACTTGAAAGACCTTGAAGGGAGTTATGAAAATGGATATGGATTACTTCTACGAGGAGCAGGCTAAAAGCGAAGGTTATAATATTGTCTGCGGTGTTGACGAAGCGGGCAGAGGGCCTCTTGCGGGACCTGTTTGTGCGGCGGCGGTGATACTTCCCGAAGGCTGTGATATCGAAGGACTTAACGACAGTAAAAAAATCTCCGAAAAGAAAAGGGATATCATATTTGATATTATTAAAGAGAAAGCGGTTTCTTACAGTATCGCTTTTGCCACGGTGGAGGAGATTGAGGAAATGAATATCCTTCAAGCCACTTTTCTTGCCATGAAACGTGCTGTTGAGGGACTTGAAATAAAACCGGATGTTGCCATCGTTGACGGAAACCGTGAACCCGATTTAGGCGGAATTGAGGTTAAAACTCTTGTAAAAGGGGATTCAAAATCCCCCTCCGTTGCGGCGGCATCAATTCTCGCCAAGGTAACAAGGGACAGATATATGCTTGAACTTGATAAGCAATATCCGGAGTATTGCTTTTTACAGCATAAAGGATATGGAACGAAACTTCACTATGAAAAGATTACGGAATACGGAATTTCTCCCGTACACAGAAGAAGTTTTTTGAAAAAAATAACAGGTGAAAAATAATGAATATCGGTGAAACGGGAATTAAGGGTGAAAACAAGGTTTGCCGGTATCTCATGATGAGGGGATATAAAATCCTTGACAGAAATTTTCAATGCAGATTCGGTGAAATAGATATTATTGCGAAGAAGAAAGAATATATTGTTTTTGTCGAGGTTAAAACGAGAAATGTTTCATCTAAAGGTTTGCCCAGGGAATATGTTGATTATTATAAGCAGCAGAGAATAATCAAAACCGCACAGGTTTATCTCGCAATTCATCCGGGTGAATTACAGCCTCGTTTTGACGTTGCGGAGGTTTGGAACAATAAAAACAGGTTAGAGGTCAACTATATCCAAAGTGCCTTTGACGCATCTTGAACGGGGGATAACTTTGAAATTTTTTGATTTGCATTGTGATACGATCACCGAATGTTACGCAAGGAAAGAAAATCTGAAAAATAATTCTCTCAACATAAATCTTGAAAAGGGTAAAAATCTTGAAAAATGGACTCAGGTTTTTGCGATTTTCATACATGATGATTACCGTGGTTTTGCGGCGGAGAATTATTACCGTTCGGTACTTGGAAAATTTAACAGTGAAATCAAATCGAATAAAGATGAAATATTACATATAAAAAACAGGGACGATTTTTTAAATTGTGATAAAAACGGAGCCGTTTTATCCGTTGAGGGCGGAAGTGCATTAAACGGAAAAATCGAAAATCTTTATAAACTTTACGATGACGGAGTACGCCTTATCACATTGACATGGAACGGCTCAAACGAATTGGCAAACGGATGCTTTTCCGATGATAAAAGCGGTTTGACCGATTTCGGCAGGGAAGTCGTAAAAATTATGAATGAAAAAAATATGGCGGTGGATGTTTCACATCTCAATGAAAAGGGATTTTACGATGTTTCGGAAATCAGCACGGAACCGTTTGTTGCAAGTCATTCCGATTGTGTTAAAGTGAATGACCATGTAAGATCTCTGACGGATGAACAGATAAAAATCATCATAGACAGAAAAGGTATTATCGGCGTGAATTTTTATGATAAATTTTTGGGTAAACAGTATGAATGTTTTGATGCGGTTTACCGCCATATTTATCATATTTTATCTCTCGGAGGAGAAGATGCCGTTGCCATGGGAAGCGATTTTGACGGCTGTTCCATTGATGAAAGATTAAACGGTCTTGATAAAATTGAGGATTTATATGAATATCTCGATAAAAGGCTGAATGACAGAAAAATTCTTGATAAAATCTGTTTTGAAAATGCTCATAATTATTTTACAAAATATGTATTTACAAAATAATCTTTATATGATAAAACAATAACAAGGGTATATTATTGCCGAAAGGACAGAAAATAAATGAAATATACAAGCACAAGAGATAAAAAGGTTGAGGTTAATTCTTCAAAAGCGATTTCACAGGGAATTTCAAAGGACGGCGGACTTTTTGTGCCTACGGAATTTCCGAAAATCTCTCTCGAAACAATAAAAAAACTTTCAGAACTTGATTATATCGGCAGGGCAAAGGAAATACTTTCTCTCTATCTGACTGATTTTACGGAGGAAGAAATTGAAAATTGCGTTTGCTCGGCATACGGCGGAAATAAATTCAGCAGTGAAAAAATTGCACCCTTAGTAAATCTTGACGAAAACGGTTATGTTCAGGAATTATGGAGAGGTCCCACATGTGCATTTAAGGATATGGCACTTCAACTTCTTCCCCATCTTCTCACGGTTTCCGCAAAGAAAACCGCCGAAGGAAAGACTATTGTTATTCTTGTTGCCACTTCCGGCGATACGGGTAAAGCGGCTCTTGAAGGTTTTAAGGATGTTGAAAATACAAAAATTCTTGTTTTCTATCCCAGCGACGGCGTAAGCCCCATGCAGAAACTTCAAATGACAACTCAGGAGGGCGAAAATGTAAGTGTATGTGCAATCAGAGGCAATTTTGACGATGCACAAAGCGGAGTTAAAAAGATTTTCACCGATGCCGGAATTGCGGAAAAACTGAGTAAAAAGAATATGCAGTTCTCCTCCGCAAACTCCATTAACTGGGGCAGACTCGTTCCCCAGATAGTTTATTATGTTTCCGCATACTGTGATTTACTGAAAGATAAAAAAATCGCTCTCGGTGATAAAATAAATATCGTTGTTCCCACAGGAAATTTCGGTAATATTCTCGCCGCATATTATGCTAAAAAGATGGGTGTTCCGGTTAAAAAATTCATCTGTGCTTCTAATTCTAATAATGTTCTCACGGATTTCATCAAAACGGGAGAATACAATAAAAACCGTGAATTTTTCACAACCACTTCACCCTCTATGGATATTCTCATTTCCTCAAATCTGGAAAGACTTCTCTTTGACCTTACGGATAATGACGATAAGGCTGTTGCGGATATGATGAAAAAACTTGCGGAGGACGGAAAATATACCGTTGACAAGAAAACATTTGAAAAATTGTCTGCTGAATTTGAGGGCGGATACTGTTCGGATGAAGATGTTTCCGCAACCATAAAGCATTGCTTTAATGACAGAAAGTATCTTATTGATACGCATACCGCAGTTGCCGTTAAGGTTTATGAAGATTATAAAAAACGTACCGGAGATTTAACTCCCACGGTTATCGCTTCAACGGCAAATCCGTATAAATTCTCAAAGGCGGTTTTAGGTGCCATAGAACCTGATATCGTATGTAATGATGAATTTGAAACGGTTGAGGAACTTTCTCGGGTTTCCGGTGCAGAGTGTCCGAAACAGCTTGCAACTCTTAAAGGTAAATCTCCGAGATTTACCGGTATTTGCGAGAAACCCGAGATGTCAGACGTTGTGTTTAATATGCTGGGGATTTAACCGTCAGATTTTGCAATCTTTACAATCGCTTGTTTTAAATGTTGAACAGTAAGTTTCGGAACTTGTACTTGCACTGCTTGTACCTACATCAACGTGGTTAGCGGTACAATGACAACCGTTTTCGTTGTAGATACAGTTCTTTGCGTTGCATGAAATTTCTTTGATTTCTTTTCCCATTTTTATTACCTCCGATATGATTATGCTTTTTCAGACTGATATCAGCCTGAAAAATATTATTTGTCATTCGGCTTACTTTATTCACAGAAAGGATTTCCCATGTCGTTATTTGTTATAGGTGATACCCATTTCTCATTCGGAACAGATAAGCCTATGGATATTTTTCACGGCTGGCAGAATTATGAGGAACGTCTGAAAAATAAATGGAACAGTATTGTTGACGATGATGATTTTGTGGTAATCGCAGGTGATATTTCCTGGGCGATGAGCCTTGAAGATGCGGAAGCGGATTTCAGATTTATAAATGATGAATTAAAAGGCAAAAAAATAATCATGAAGGGTAACCATGATTATTGGTGGAATACGAAGAAAAAAATGGATACTTTTCTTCATGAAAAAGGTTTTAATTCCATTTCAATTTTACATAACAATTCTTACCGTGCGGGAGATTTTTCCGTTTGCGGAACACGGGGATGGTTTTTCGACTGCGAAAAAGATAAGGATATGAAAGTCCTTTTGCGTGAATCGTCAAGATTGAGAACGTCAATTAGGGAAGGTAAAAAACAGGGCGGTGAGCCAATCGTTTTTCTCCATTATCCGCCAATAAGCAATGATGCCGAATGTGTTGAAATCACAAATGTTCTGCATGATGAGGAAATAAGCCGCTGTTATTATGCTCATCTTCACGGTCCCTCCGTGTTGACGGCGGTTAACGGAGTGAAGGACGGTATAAAATATTCCCTTGTATCAGGTGATTTTTTGGAATTTTGCCCTAAACTTGTGGAAAAATTCTGATATTTTTAAACTTAATTGATGAATAATAAGTAAAACAAAAATAACTGTTGAAATTTTCAAAAATATTTGGTATAATATCTCGGTTAAATAAAAGGAAGAATATATGGAGGGCTTAATCATGAGTTTGAAATCTTCTAAAAAAGTCGAAACAAATGTGTATGCAGTTGAGGTTGAAATCAGCGGTGAACAGCTTAAAGAAGCAACCGTTAAAGCCTACAACAAAAACAAGAAAAAGATTGCTATTCCCGGTTTCCGTAAGGGAAAAGTTCCCAAGTCAATGATTGAAAAAATGTACGGTGAGAACTTCTTCTATGAGGATGCACTTGATATTCTTTATCCCGAAGTTGTGGGTGATGCCATTGATGAAGCAAAACTTGAAATCGTTGATGCTCCCTTTGACGTTGAGGTTACAAAACTTGACTCAACAGGTGCGGAAATTTCTCTTAAAGTTACCGTTAAGCCTGAGGTTAAACTCGGTGAATATAAGGGACTTAAAGCGGAAAAAGCCTCTTGCGAAGTTAAGGATGAAGAGATTGATAATGAAATCAAAAATCTTCAGGAAAGAAATTCACGTGTTATCACCGTTGAAGACAGAGCGGTTGAAAGCGGAGATATCACCAATATAAATTTTGAAGGCTTTGTTGACGGCGTTGCTTTTGACGGCGGAAAAGGTGAAGATTTTGACCTTACAATAGGCTCCGGTCAGTTTATTCCCGGCTTTGAAGATCAGATTATCGGACATAATGCAGGGGATGAATTTGACGTTAATGTAACATTCCCCACGGAATATGCGGAAAATCTTGCCGGCAAGGATGCTACATTTAAAGTTAAGGTTAATTCTGTTAAGAAAAAAGAACTTCCCGAAGTTGATGATGAATTTGCAAAGGATGTCAGCGAATTTGATACGGTTGATGAACTTAAAAATGACATTAAAGCAAAATTGACGGAAGATAAAGAACATAAAGCAAAACAGGATTTTGAATCTCAGCTTCTCAATCAGCTTTGCGACGGTATGAAGGCTGAAATTCCTCAGTGCATGATTGATAAAAAGGCAGAGGAATTGAAGGACCAGGCCGCTCAGCAGATGCAGCAGCAGGGACTCAGCCTTGATATTTATCTTCAGTATATGGGCATTGAAATGGAAAAATATATGGAAGATGTTAAGAAACAGGCTGAAGTACAGGTTAAAACACGTCTTGCTCTTGAAAAAGTTGTTGAAGTTGAAAAGATTGAAGCAACCGATGAGGATGTAAACGCAGAATTTGAAAAATATGCGGAAATGTATAAAATGGATGTTGAAACTCTTAAGAAGTTCATCAATCCCGAAGAACTTAAAAAGGATCTTGCCGTAGGTAAGGCAGTTGACTTTATCGTAGAAAATGCGGTTGAAGGCAAACCGGCAAAGAAAACAACGGCTAAGAAAAAGACTGCCGAGAAGAAAGAGGCAGACGGTGAGGAGAAGAAACCCGCCGCAAAAAAGACGACTGCTAAAAAGACAACTGCAAAGAAAGATGCGGAGGGTGAAGAGAAGAAACCTGCCGCAAAGAAAACTACCGCAAAGAAAACAACGGCAAAAAAAGCCGAAGATGCTGAATAAGTTTTATTATTTCAGCCAACTATTACTTTATGAATAAAAAGGAGGCATCACAATGAGTTTAGTGCCATATGTAATTGAACAAACAAACAGAGGAGAACGTTCCTACGATATTTTTTCACGTTTGTTAAGCGATCGTATAATCGTTCTTTCAGATGAGGTCAACGATGCGACCGCAAGTATAGTTGTTGCACAGCTTTTATTTCTTGAAGGACAGGATGCCGACAAAGATATCAGCCTGTATATCAACAGTCCCGGCGGCTCGGTAACGGCAGGTCTTGCAATATATGATACTATGCAGTATATCAAATGTGATGTATCAACGATTTGCATGGGCATGGCGGCAAGTATGGGAGCGTTCCTGCTTTCATGCGGAGCAAAGGGAAAAAGATTTGCTTTGCCGAACAGTGAAATTATGATTCATCAGCCTTTGGGCGGAGCAAAAGGACAGGCGACTGAAATCGAAATCGCAGCGAAACATATTCTCCGCACTAAGGAAAATTTGAACAGAATTCTTGCTGAAAATACGGGCAAACCCATTGACGTTATCGCAAGAGATACCGACAGAGATAACTTTATGAGTGCTCAGGAGGCATGTGATTACGGCCTTATTGATAAAGTGATCACAAAGAGATAATTTCAGTAAAATCAGGCGGGGAAAGGTGAAAAAATTTCGTCCTTCTTCGCCCTATTTTTTAAGGTGGTTTTAATAAATGCCGAAAACAGATAATACACACAGTTCCGTAACCTGTTCTTTCTGCGGAAAATCCCAGGCACAGGTCAGCAAGATTATTGCCGGCAGGGGAGTTTATATTTGTAATGAATGTGTCTCGCTTTGTCAGTCGATTATTGAAGAGGAATTTGAATCGAAACATAAAAAGAAACAGGCGAAAGTTCCTGTTGCAGAACTTCCAAAACCGAAGGAAATCAAAGAAAAACTTGATGAATATGTAATCGGTCAGGATGATGCGAAAATTGCTTTGAGTGTTGCGGTTTATAATCATTATAAGAGAATTCGCTCCGATAATGATGACGGAGTTGAAATTCAAAAGAGTAATATTGCACTTCTCGGTTCCACCGGTGTGGGAAAGACAATGCTTGCCCAGACTCTTGCAAAAATTCTTGATGTTCCCTTTGCCATTGCGGATGCCACCACGTTGACCGAAGCGGGATATGTTGGTGAAGATGTTGAGAATATTCTTCTCCGGCTTATTCAGGCGGCGGATTTTGATGTGGAACGTGCCGAAAAGGGCATAATTTATGTTGACGAAATTGATAAAATCGCAAGAAAAAGCGAAAATCCCTCAATAACAAGGGATGTAAGCGGTGAGGGTGTTCAGCAGGCACTTTTGAAAATTATCGAAGGTACTGTTGCAAATGTT
>JAZUKF010000101.1:0-2158 GCA_045643165.1 Acutalibacteraceae bacterium
TTCGGATTTGAGGGGTCAAACTCCACCATGAAAGAACCCGCTTTTGTCTATTGGACAAAAGCGGGTTCTTTCAATGATATCCGTTCCTTTCGGAACGGGTGATATACTTTTTGTATCCTCGCCGCAGGCGAGATATACAAAAAAGTATGATATCGCACTTTGTGCGATGATATATGCCTTACGGCATATTAAGGAACGGATATTATATCATATTTTCCGTAGGAAAATATATCATGCCGAGCATAGGTTGGCGAGGTATATCATATCGCTTTAGCGATATATCATTTGACATCGGCTTTATTCTTCATTATAATGAAATTCAAGGTGAGAGTTATGGCAGAAAATAAACTTGTTGACTTATCTTTTGAATTTGCGAAAAACATAGTAGAACTTGTTGACAATATAAAAGTACCTAAAAGTTCTTATATGATAGACCAACTTGCAAGGGCAGGAACCTCTGTCGGAGCAAATATTCACGAAGCACAATATGCACATAGCAAGGCGGATTTTATTGCTAAATTGGAAATTGCTCTGAAAGAAGCAAATGAAACAAGTTATTGGCTGAATCTTCTTTTTGAAACCGGAAGAATCAATGAGTCGGAATATCAGAATACGGAAAAAATTTGCGGTAATATTCGCAGACTTTTGATTGCTTCATGCTCAACAGCCAAGAACAATTTGAAAAGCAAATAATACGGACAAGAAAATCAGTAAATCTGAATTTGGCGGCGAGTCGCCGCTGACAGTCCGGCACAGTGATTTTTTAATGAAATTCGTTCCTTGCGGAACGAGTGAAATAGCGTTGCTGTGTAATATTTGCTTCGCAAATGTGAAATATGCCTTCGGCATATTAAAGAACAAAATTTTATATATGGAGATAATTAAGTAATGATACTGCAAACTGAAAGAATGAATATACGGCTTTCATCGGATGATGAAATGCGTGAACTTATTTTAAATGAAAAAGACGAAGGAATGAAACAGGCGTACGGAGAAATGTTTTCCTGTGCTTTGGAAAATCCCGGAGAGCGCCAATGGTATGCGGTGTGGTTTATTGAAGATAAAGGTGGGAATCGGCTTGGCGACCTTTGTTTCAAGGGACTGTCCTCAGACGGAAATGTTGAAATCGGTTACGGAATTCTGCCCGAATATTGGGGGAACGGCTATATGACCGAAGCGGTAAAGGCTGTTTCGGAATGGGCGTTTTTGCAGACCGGCGTGAACTGTATAACCGCCGAAACGGAAGAAGATAATATCGCATCACAAAAAGTGCTGATAAAATCCGGATTCATTAAAACCGGGGAATACGGTGAGGAAGGACCGATATTTACACTTTCAAAATACAAAACGAAAGAGGACAAATGATATGCAACTTAAAAGTATTTTGATTGTAGTGAAAGATATTGAAAGAGCGAAAAAGTATTATCATGACGTGTTCGGTCTTGAAATGATTGCGGACAACGACGGCAATATGATTCTGTCAGATGGACTTGTTTTGCAGGAGGAAAAATACTGGCGTGATTTTGTCGGCAGGGATATTATTCCGAAAAACAACTCCTGCGAACTGTATTTTGAAGAAGAAAACATTGACGCTTTTTATGAAAAATTGAAAATGCTTTATCCGGAAACGGAATTTGTCAATCTTCCGATGACGCACACTTGGGGACAGAAGGTAATCCGTTTTTACGATTCAGACGGTAATTTGATTGAGGTCGGCACACCTGTGTTTACAGGTGAAATAGTCCCGTAGAAAAATGATTAAGAAGACTAAACTGTTTATAAAAAAATCATAGCAATATAATTTGCTCAGACTGAAAAGGGCTGTCGCATTTAGATGCAGAAAGCGTTTTCTTCGTCCCGTGGGCAATACAAAGGTATGCCGAGGGCGAAAAAACGCTTAGAAAAGCAAAATTCAATAAACATTCTGTTATATAAAAAGCGCTTTTCATTACAAAATCTCTATAAGAAAGGCGTTTTTTTGTTATTATTTCGTTTAATAAAGTGTTTTGCTTTTTGCTCTGCGCTAAACGGCACAGGCTTGCAAGGCTGCTTTTCCTTAAAATGCGCCTTTTACCCGCCTTGTGCCCTTTTGCTCCTCGCCATACGCCGGTATGGCTTCGTCGCAGAAAGAACACAAATCAGGCAAAATTCATCATTT
>JAZUKF010000102.1:0-5857 GCA_045643165.1 Acutalibacteraceae bacterium
CAATATCACCCCCGCCCATGAGCATACCTATTCGACCGAGTGGAGCTATAACGCAACCCACCATTGGCACGAATGTACCTGCGAGGGACATTCGGGCTTTACCTCCGACTTCGGCACACACACTTTTGACGTAAACGGTGAATGTGATGTATGCGGTTTAAAACAAATTGCCGTTCCCAAAGCGGTGGAAGGTCTTGATTATAACGGCACTGAACTTACAGGTGTTGAAAACGGTGTAGGTTATACTCTTACAGGCAATACCGCAATCAATGTCGGTATGTATACTGCAACCGCAACTCTTCAGGACGGTTATGTTTGGGAAGACGGAACAATAAATGATAAAGTAATTACATGGAAAATTTCCTCATCACAGCCGTCGATTGTTGTTGGTAATCTCAAAACGCTCTATGCAGATGTTACTGTTGAAAATGATACGATCATATTAACAGGTTACAAAAATACAAACAGTATCGTTGTATATGCAAAGGGTACTAACGGAGTTAATGTTGATGTTACAATGACAGGAACACCTATTACGAAACTTTCTAACATTGACGGATTCATTCTTACTTATGCAAACTGGGTTAAGAGCGGAGAGAATGTAACAACTAAGATTATAATAGGCGGTAGTGAGTTTACATTGGTTTACAAATTTGCAACAGTGTCAGTACCCACAGAGGCTGATATTAAGACACTTAGAGTCTTTGATTCTGATATAAACGAAACTGATCGTATCATTACACTTACATCAAACGCTGATGCACCTTATGTAAACTTGTATGTTAATCCGAATGCTCAGAAATCCTTCACATATACACTTGAAACATCAGAAAATGTTGAAAAGGTAGGATCAGGAAACTATAAGATTTACAGACCTGTCGGAGCATCACAGCTTACACTTCCCGTGCAGGTAACGGCAGGTGTACTCGGAACAACAGAGTATACACTTATTGTTAACTTCACAAAATCACCGTTCAATCCTGCTAAGTATATAGCCCCCGTTTACGGCGGTCTTGAATTCAGAAATGACGGCGTAGAAGATTATATACTCTTAACAATGACACCCGGAAAGAAATTTGTCGGCTTTAAGACGGCAGGTATCAGTGGCGCAACGCTTACATTTGATCCTAATGCAACAGACGGTGTAGTTGATGAGTATGTGAGTGGTGGAAAAGTTACTCAGTACAGAGTTTATAAATCAAAAAATCCGACTTTGGATGCAGATGATTCAGCAACGGTAACAGGATCAATCAGCATTAAGTTCAAAGACGGAACAGAAGAAATGTATAAGATCGTGTTTGCATTTGAACCTATGGACTTCTCGGCAAATGCACTCAGCGCAACTCATGTTCAGTCTGTTGAATACGACAGCGAGAACCAAAAAATGGTATTTGTTGCTGAAGATACATCGTATATTCACATCAGAACAACTCTTACAAACGGTCTCAAAGTAAGTGCTGCAGATCCTGACGGAAAAATCGTATCTTATGTAGGCGAATTGATAAGGATCAGTTGTCCTGCATTAGGTGTTGTTGACTTTAAACTTATTGCAGAAAACGGAAAAGAGATTGAATGTACGGTATTGTTCAAAGACCATTGTGCAGTTGATGATGAAGGCAATATCATTGGAGATAAACTTGTAACAAGCAAGGTACCGGTTTCAAGAGGTATATTGTCTTATGGCGAAGAAAATCAACTTGTTTGTACAATAAGTACAGGTAAGTCTGCGGCAACAATTAACGAATTGACAGAATTGGGCGAAGAAGTGTCTGTTGAACTCGTTAAGGGCGTAACGTATGACGAGGCAACCGGTATATACAAGATTTCAACTTCCGTTGCAGGTCAGCATATCACAATGACCGTCAGCGGTGTTGAATACGATGTTCTTGTTGCAAAAAACTGAATGATCAATGATAAATAAAAATTGATTTAGTTAATTTTTCAGGGTATGCCGGAGGGCATACCCTGTTTTATATAATATTCAGTTTTACAAATGAGACAGTCCTTTCTTGATTTTTTCGGGAAAGAATGGTATAATAAGGATAATAATGTAAATAACAGGTGAAAAAATGATTACGGATTTCTATAATCTCCGCAGGGAGATAATAAAAAAACAGTTTAAAACAATGAATGACCGTCAACTTGAAGCGGTTTTACATACAAAGGGACCTTTGCTTATTCTTG
Organism: Acutalibacteraceae bacterium; assembly: GCA_045643165.1. Classification (GTDB taxonomy): domain Bacteria; phylum Bacillota; class Clostridia; order Oscillospirales; family Acutalibacteraceae; genus SIG575. The sequence goes on from JAZUKF010000102.1 coordinate 2,185, forward strand.
CAGGTGCCGGTAGCGGAAAGACTACGGTTATCGTCAACAGAATTTGCAATCTCATTAAATTCGGTGATGCTTATAATACCGATAAATGCGATTTTTCAGTCAGCGAATATGATTTAAGTCTTATGCAGGATTATCTTGACGGAAAAACAGATGATTTGTTTGATGTTGAAGATTTACTCTGTGTTGATGCACCGAAGCCGTGGGAAATTCTTGCAATAACCTTTACCAATAAAGCGGCAGGGGAACTTAAAGAACGTATTGTCAAAATGTTAGGCTCTCAGGGCGAGGATGTATGGGCAAGCACGTTCCATTCTTTCTGCACAAGGATTTTAAGACGTGAATGTTCCGTTCTCGGTTACAGCAGTAACTTTACGATTTACGATACTGATGACAGTAAACGTGTGATGAAGGAATGTCAACGTCAACTTGGTTTGGATGAAAAAATGCTTTCATCGAAAACAATTCTGAATGAAATCAGTCATGCCAAGGATTCGCTTATTTCTCCCGAAGAATATATTAAAGAGGCAGGCAGTGATGTCCGTCTTTCCAATATCGGAAAAGCCTATGCGAAATATCAGCAGATGCTTAAAAATGCCGATGCCATGGACTTTGACGATATTATTGTAAATACGGTGAAATTGCTTGAAAATTATGAAGATGTGAGGACTCATTATCAGAATAAATTTAAGTATATTATGGTGCGCGAGGATCAGGATACAAACCATGCTCAATACAGATTAACTCAACTTCTTGCCGAGAAAAGGCAGAATATCTGTGTTGTAGGTGATGATGACCAGAGTATTTACCGTTTCCGTGGAGCAACGATTGAAAATATCCTATCCTTTGAGGAAAGATATAAAAATTCAAAGGTTATCAGGCTTGAACAAAACTACCGTTCAACCCAGAATATTCTTGATGCCGCCAATGCGGTTATAAAAAACAATGAGTCGAGAAAAGGAAAATCTCTTTGGACATCCAACGGTTCCGGTGAAAAAATTACATACAATGTTGCGTATGACGAACAGGATGAGGCAAGATATATTGCGGATACTATTTCAAATAATGTTGTAATGGGCAGAAAATGGAGCGACCATACTGTTTTATACAGAATGAACTCACAGTCAAACGCCATTGAAAATGCTTTTGTGAGAATGGGTATTCCCTACAGGGTTATCGGCGGACACCGTTTCTATGAACGTAAAGAAATAAGGGATGCGATAGCATATCTTACCGTTTTGAATAATCCGTCGGATGATGTTCGTTTACGCCGTATTATCAATGAACCGAAAAGGGGAATAGGTGATACGACAGTAAATCATGCTATGGAAATTGCCACCGGTATCGGTACAAGTCTGTACGAAGTATTTAAACATTGTGAGGATTATCCGGCTCTTTCAAGAGCGAGCGGAAAAATCAGAGAATTTGTCGATATGATGGAGAATATCCGTCTGATGTCGGCAAATATGAAGCTTAATGAAATGTTTGAGTTTACCATGAGAAGCTCCGGATATCTTGACGGTTTGGCACTTGATAAAGAAACTTTTGCCGATCGTTATGAGAATATTCGGGAACTTTCAACCAACCTTTTAAAATATTCCGAAGAAAATGAAGATGCCACTTTGGGAGGTTTTCTTGAAGAAGTTTCCCTGATGACGGATATTGATAATTATAATGCCGAGGCTGATACTGCCACATTGATGACACTTCATTCCGCAAAAGGTCTTGAATTTCCTTTTGTATTTATGGCAGGAATGGAGGAGGGGATTTTCCCGGGAATACAGGCTACCTTTGTTCCATCCGAGGTGGAGGAGGAAAGACGTCTTGCATACGTGGGAATTACACGAGCCAAAGAAAAACTCTATCTGACTGCCGCAAGAACCAGAATGATTTTCGGTTCCACAAGTCATAACAGACCTTCAAGGTTTGTGGAGGAAATTCCACGTAATCTTATTGATGATAAGACTAAATCCGGTATTTCTCATTCTCAGCAGGTAATGTTTTCTTCGTCGGAGAAGCGGAAAACAGAACATTCTATTTCAAGAGATTATTATGCGGATAAGAAAAAATCCGAAATATCCGCCGATGTTAATCTCACATTTAATGTGGGAGACAGCGTTGAACATAAGGTTTTCGGACGTGGTGTAATTCTTTCCGTAAAGCCCATGGGCGGAGATACTCTTTTGGAAATAGCATTTGAAAATGCAAGTACGAAAAAACTTATGGCAAAATTTGCAAAACTTAAGATAATTACAGATAATTAAACTGTTTTGTTTTAAAAATTGATGTCGGGAAGTGAAAAAATGAGTAAAAAAAGTAAAAAAAATGATTCGGCAATACGTTTTTTAAAAGCATTTCTTACAACACTTATTGTTTCTGTTGTGATTATGTTTATTTGCATGAACGTATGTGATTTCGGGAATTTATCAAGAAATATTACCGATGATAAAATCAGAACTTTTTCGAGAAAACAGACAGTTGATGAACCTGATAAAAATGCAGATCCTCATAAAGTTGTGGCTACTGCGAATATTTCCGGAATAGGTGATTTGCTTATTCATGCACCTGTTTTTAACAGCGTACAAAATTCCGACGGTTCATACGATTTTACTTCAATTTTTACCCTCGTAAAGCCTTATATTGAAAAATTTGATTATTCAATAATAAACCTTGAAGTATCTTTGGGCGGAACGGAAAACGGACGAAAATATTCCGGTTATCCATTGTTTAATTGCCCCGATTCCATTGTCGATGCGGCAAAATATATGGGTAACGATATGCTTCTTCTTGCCAATAATCATACTTACGATTGCGGACTCTCCGGACTTTACAGAAAAATTGATGTAATACGTGAAAAGGGTATGGAATTAACGGGTTTAAGACGTGATACATCTGAAAAGCCCTATGTTATCAAAGATATTAACGGTATAAAAATAGGAATAATAAATTATACTTATGAAACAACATGTACAGGTGAAGGCAATAAAGCCATCAACGGAATTGTTATGGACCATGAGGCGAATGACCTTGTAAATTCATTCAATTATGAAAAACTTGATGAGTTTTATAATGATCTTCAAAATAAAATGGAAATGATGAAATCCGACGGTGCGGAGGTTATCGTTGTTTTCCCTCATTGGGGAACGGAATATAATCTTACCGGGGATGATTATCAGGCGGAAATGTCTCAGAAAATGTGTAATCTCGGTGTGGATTTAATTATCGGAGGACATCCGCATGTTGTTGAACCCGTTAAGGTTTTCAAGTCCGAAACATCCGGTAAAACAACGGCGTGTCTGTATTCCATGGGTAATTTTATTTCCAATCAGAGAAGGAATTATATGAATCTTTCCACAGGTAATACCGAAGACGGATTGATTTTCACCGCAGAATTTACAAAGTATGCAGACGGAACGGTAAAGGTTTCAAAAATAGGAGCAATTCCCACATGGGTAAATCTTGAAAACGGAAAATATACCGTAATTCCTTTGGATAAAGATGTTCCCGATTGGAAAAGTGCTTTCAATTTGTCCGATAACGCTTTAACACGGTCAAAAGAATCCTATGAAAGAACAATGAAACTTATAGGCGAAGGAATTGAAGAATATAACAATTTGACAAAGCAAAATTAAATTTTTAAACTGATTTCGTGAAATATCGGAATCAGTTTTTCTTT
>JAZUKF010000103.1:0-16459 GCA_045643165.1 Acutalibacteraceae bacterium
CTATAAGGAAATGACATCCTCCGGCACGGAAAATATCGCAGGAAGTATTAAGTTCGCAATTTCTTACAGTCAGATTTTCCATGTTTATACCTGCAATGCAGTCATCACCTGTGCGGAAACAACAGTCCTCAATGCTGATATTTTTACAGCAGTGAAGATGTATTCCGTCAGAACCACCGAGACAGGTAACATTTTTCATTGTAATATTTTTGCAGTTATCCACCTGATGCATAAAGTTTCCGCAGTTTGCTACGGTGTAACCCTGAAAAGTGATATTTTCGACATTGGTTATCATAAATCCGTGGGGACCTCTGTAACCTTCTTCACCCTTCGGATCGGAACAGTCATCACCGTCAATAAGGGAATTTTTTTCACCGATAACGGATATATTCTTTCCGCCGTAAACGGAGATTATCGCTCTGCGGTATTCCTTCCACGGACGGTTTTTATAATACTGCGTTATCATTTCCATATCGGTACGCAGTTCAATTCCCTCCGGTACGTCAAAAACTTCATAATCCTCGCATCTGTCCGAGCCGATAAGTTTTGCACCGTTTTCAAGATACAGCGTTGTGTCCGACCACATACGCAGACCGCCTGTTAAAAATCTGCCTGACGGAATAACAACCGTTCCGCCGTTCTCACGGCACATATCAAACACACGCTGTATTTTTTCGGTCTGTAATTTTTCGCTGTCTGCTTCAACACCGAAATCGGTAAGTAAAAATCTGTTTTCCATTTTATTACTCCGTATAATATCAATAATTTTCTTCATCTTCAATTACAAAATAATCCAGAGTTTTAAGACTGTTGATAACACGTTCAAGATATTTAACATCAACAAGAGGCCATGAAAAACCGAGACGGTAAAGAATATTTGCCGTGAACAGATTGTCGGTATCAACCGCATGAAGGTCGGGACGGTCGTTTGTGAGAAGTCCCTGAAGCCTTGAATTGAGTTTTTCATCTCCCAACATTCTGTAATAATCCGCATAATATTCATCATCCGGTACGGGAGTTATGGTAATACCGCAGTTATTGGCGGCTTCTATTAACTGCATTTCGTCAAATCCGAAACGGCTGTCGGCATGGAAAGCCGTGAATTTATCGTTGGTTCCCGAAAGCACTACAATGGCTTTTGCCGTCATATCAATGGGAGAAAAACTCATGGGATCTGTTGCATGGCTTATGGGACATTTTCCAATGGTGGCAAATCCTCTCAATGCGTTGAGGAAAGCGTTTGTGTTAAAGTTTATCTGGAATTCTCCGTCGCTGTATCTTCCCATAAGGTTGCCCACACGGATGACTTTTCCACGCAAACCGTCCTTTATTGCCTCAAACATTTTAAGTTCCGCATGATATTTTGAAATGCAGTATTTGTTATTCATATCATCCACTACGAATAGTTCGTTTTCGTGCATTTTAACACGTTTTTTCCAACTTTCATCGGTATGAACGCCGGGAACGGATGTGGTGGAAATCTGAATCATACGTGCATTTTTTCTTTTTACGGAACATATAAGATTTTCAACTCCGTGAACATTGATTTTTTCAATAATATCGTCTGCCGCATAATGCTTTACACAGGCGACACAGTTGATAAGAGTATCAAAATTGATTTTATCAAGTATATCGCAGATATTATCATCGGTGATATCCGCATCAATTACGGAAATACGGTCTTTAAATTCATCGTCAAAGGTGTTGTCAAAATAATACATCATCATATTCTTTATTCTTAATTCCGATGATTTTGATTTACCTTTTCTGACAAGACAGATTATTTTTCCGCTTTCGGAATTGATAAGTTCTTTGAGTATATGAATACCCAAAAATCCCACCGCTCCCGTAAGAAGAACAGTACCGAGACTTTCACGCTTGACTTCGGCGGCATATTCAAGAGAATTATATTTCAGTACCTCTGAATATTCCGTAGTTTCTTCTTCGCTTTCGTTATGCGTTTCCGCTTTTGAAACAACCTTTTGCGATTCGATATATTCCGCAAGAAGTTCCGGTGTGGGATTGGAGAAAATATCCTGATATTCAAGTTTACATCCCTTGGACATAAGTTGCATTGTAACCTTTGAAGCGGAAAGAGATGTTCCGCCCATTTCAAAGAAATTATCGTCCGCATAATATTCGTCAAGGGAAAGTACGGATTTGAATAAATCGCAAAGTTGTTCTTCAAGAGATTTTTTAGGAGCCTTTTTGCCTGATTTTTTATTTGATTTTTTTATTTCCGGTAAAGCTTTTTTATCAATTTTTCCGTTGGGAGTAAGTGGCATAACATCAAGCTGCATTATGGCATCGGGAACCATATAATGTGTAAGCTTTGACTTCATATAATCGCTTAACTTTATGATGTCAACGGTACGTTCTGCCGTAAAGAAGGCGGCGAGGAAATCCTCCGAACCGTTATTACGCACAATAACTTTACTTTGAGTTATTCCCTCATAGGAGCAGATACATTTTTCGATTTCATCCAACTCCACACGAAATCCCCGAAGTTTGACCTGATTATCTTTTCTGCCGAAGAATTCCACTTCACCTTCATCGTTAAAACGTACTATATCACCGCTGTGATAAGCGGGTTTTCCGTTGAGAGTAAAGAAAGATTGTTTTGTCTTTTCCGGCAGATTTATGTAGCCTCTGCCCACGAGTTCACCGCATATTATCAGTTCACCGCTGGCGTATGGGGGAAGGATATTTCCGAATTTATCAATAACATAAAATTGCGTATTGACATACGGTCCGCCTATGGTGATTTTTCTGTTGTTCCGGAGAAGTTTCGCACAACATGTAATGGTACATTCAGACGGTCCGTATCCGTTGATAACATTTATATCGGAAGAAATTGATTTTATATCGTCAAACAGAGATGAGGGGAAAGCCTCTGCACCGGATACTATGGTTTTTACGTTTTTCAATGCTGAACGGAAATCCTGTAATCCCAGCATATTTGTAAGGAATGAAGGTGTGCAAATCATCATATCCACATTGTTTTTTATCATCATTTCCGCAAAAAGAACAGGGTTATGTATTTCTCTTTCGGTGGCAATGCAGACGGTTTTGCCGTTCATAAGCATGATGATATTATCGAGTACGGACATATCAAATGTTATGGAAGAAAGTGCAACAGCCGTATTTCCGCCCTTTGGACCCATTAAATATGAATATGTTGAATTTGCTGATTGAGCACAGTTTACCAGATTGTGATGTTCGACCATAACACCCTTCGGTTTTCCCGTTGAACCGGAAGTGTAGATGCAGTAAGCAAGGCTGTCCGGTGAAATATCAACATTCGGATTTTCCTCATTGTCATTTTTGAACAATTCCTCTGTTGTAAGAACGGTATAAGGCTTGTCATCACCGAAAAGTTCCGAACGTGAGGATTTTATTTTTTCTGTGGTTATTACAACGGGACTTCCCGCATCAAGGAGGCAGTATTCTATTCTGTCATCCGGGTAGTCGGGCAGAAGTCCCAAGAAAGCACCGCCTGATTTAAGTACGGCAAGTTCGGCAACGGAGAGTTCCGACGTTCTGTCAAGCATAATTCCCACAACGGTATCTTTCTTCACTCCGTGATTTATAAGAACATTTGCTGTCCTGTTTGCAAGGCTGTTAAGCTCTTTATATGTAAGAGTTCTGTCTTCACCTATAACGGCAATTTTTTCAGGCTCTTTTTCGGCATAACGTTCAATAAATCTGCCGGCAGGGATATTTTCAAAATCATTGTAAGTGTCGTTGATTTCTTCAAGCCTTTTTTCGGCACATCCCGAAAGAAGATTTATTTTTTCCGTTTTATCTTTTTCGGTGAAACCGGTTGCGACAAGTTCAAAGATATCAAAGAAGTTTTCGATGAATACACTGTTATATATCTCACGGTTATATTCGGCTTTGACTTCAAACTTACCGTTTTTAAGGAATACATTAACTGTAAGGGGAGCCTTTGAAACACTGGGAAGAACACCGATAAATTCGGCATCTTCACCGCAAAGACTGTTAAATTCAAAACTGTCCCCCTGATATACGAAAATAATGTCGGAACGTATTCCGTATGCTGATGATATTTCCGCAAAGGAATAAATATCGTTTGCCATACTGTCCATTAACTGCTGTCCGGTTTCGGAAATCATATCCGTAACGGTTCGACTGCCCTCTGTATGAATAAGAACGGGGAAGGTCTTTACAAGCATGGTTACGGATGAAGCAAGTCTTGAATTATTTCTGCCGTTATATATCGTAGTGTAAACAACATCGTCAAACTGACCGAATTTGCTGAGAGTAAAGCCGAAAACGGTATTGAAAAATGCGTTGGGAGTAAAATTATTCTTTTTGCAGAAATTCAGCACTTTTTCCACATCTGTATTGCAGACACGCACAGCGGATGCGGCACCGGTTTTACCGGTTTCCGGTGCTTTCGGAGGCAGACAGTTTCCTTCACAACCCGTGAATATGCTGTCATAATATGCTTTTGCTTCATTGAAATGAACGGAATTACGTTCCTTTTTCTCATCAAGAGCGGCTTCAAACCCGGTATATTTTTCACTTTCCACAGTTTGTCCCGAATATGCTTTTCCGATATCGTCAACAAGGATAGCCTCAGACATACCGTCTGAAATAATGTGGTGGAAATCCATAAACAGATAATTTCCCTCATCTGTTTTATATACGGTTAAGCAGTAAAGCCTTTCGGCAAGAAGATTGAAAGGTATCACAAGTTCATCCGAATCGGGAATGTTTTTGCATGAAATCACATTGATTTGCACTTCATCGCCGTCATTCCTTTTGGCACGTATATCTCCGTTCTCATCGGCAAACAGAGTCGTTTTTATATATGGATGAGCGTTGACGGCGGTAATAACGGCGGATACAAGTTTTTTGATATCAATTTTATCGCTGAGTTTAATGAGAACAGGCATATTGTATGTAACCGTGTTCGGCATTGAACTGTATTCAATGAAAATTCCCTGTTGAGTTTGGCTGATGGGATAATCCGGCAGAATTTCATATTCCGTATTTCCTTCTGCGGAAGAAAGCAAAGTTTCTATTTTTCTGACGGTGTCGTTTTGCTTTATATCTTCGATTTTTACGGATATATCAAACTCCGTTCCCAGACTGATATTCAGTTTCAGAGTACCTATTGATGTAAGCCCTACGCTGAAAATACTTGTATCAATACCGAAATCCTTATGACCGATAATTTCCGAAACTATGTCAAAAATTTTCTGCTGTATTTCATTTTCGGGCATAACGATATTATCCGTTCTGCGTTTAGGCAACGGAAGTGCTTTTTTATTGACCTTCTGGTTTTGGTTCAGGGGAATTTTATCAATCTGCATTGTGATAGCGGGAACCATGTAGGGAGGCTTGTCGGCACGGATGAAGGCATTAAGGTCTTCAATATTTATTTCCGAATCGGAAACTACGTATGCCGCAAGGAATTTTCCGCCGTCTGCATCGTCAAATGCCGCCACGGTGGCATCTTTTATTCCCTCAAACCGAAGTATTATCTCTTCGATTTCTTTAAGTTCAACACGAAATCCTCTTATCTTCACCTGACCGTCCTGTCTGCCGATGAATTGGAGAGTTCCGTCTGAGGCAAGACGTACAATATCACCGGTACGGTAAACTCTGTCATATCCTTTGTCGGTACAGAAAGGGTTGTTTCCGAATGATTCCGCATTTTTTTCGGGACGGTTAAGGTAGCCTCTTGTAACGTGAGGTCCTGAAATCCATAACTCGCCTACGGCACCGGGCGGAAGCAGTCTGCCCGATTTGTCAACAATGTAAATTTTAAGATTATCAACGGCTTTTCCTATGGGTATATCTCTGTAATTACCGTTTATAAGGAAAGAACTTGTGATTACGGAACCTTCGGTGGGACCGTAAAGGTTGTACATTTTAAATCCGTCGGGTACATCGACGGGTGTAAGTTTTTCACCTGCAACCGAAAGATGTTTGAGTGTCTTATGACCGCCCAAAAGAGCAAACTGTCTGCCCACCTGGGTTGTCATAACGGAATGGGTAATTCCGTTTTCGTTGAAATAATCTCTTACGGCAAGAAGGTCAAGACGTATTTCCTCCGCAATAATATGTAATGCCGCACCGGATGTAATGGCGGGATAAGTGTCATAAATATTTGCGTCAAAGCCGAAACTTGCGTATGCGGCAATGCGTGAAGAACTGTCCATATCGTAGAAGTTTTTAACATATTCAGTTGTTACAGCCACATTTGAGTGGTTATACATAACACCCTTCGGTTTTCCCGTTGAACCGGACGTGTAAATAATGCAGAACAGGTCTTCCGGCTTCGGTGAAGTGAGTTCCGTATCAATTTCCGGAATTTTTTCGTTTTCGGTAAGAATAATACGTTTTCCGGTAAAACTGTCATCAATCAGTTCGTTGAGTTCGGGAGTGGTGATAAGTATTGATGCACCGGAATCGTTTATCATAAGGTTAAGACGTTCCGGAGGATAAGATGTATCCATGGGGAGATAAGCACCGCCCGCTTTAAGCACCGGCAGAGCATGTAATGCCATATACTCACTTCTTTTAACAAGAATGGCGGCAATTTTTTCACGTCCCATTCCCAATGATACAAGGTATTTTGCAAATTTATCCGTGTATTCGTCTGTTTCACGGTAAGTATAAGTTCTTCCGTTGAATACGATGCAGTCAGAGTCGGGGGTTTTATTTACCTGTTCACGGAACAGGTCAACAACGGTTTTTGAAGTGTCATAAACTTTTTCCGTTCTGTTGATTTTATCAAGAATATTTTTACTTTTTTCATTAACGAGATTTATTTCATTAAGTGCGGAAACATCAAGCATTTCCTTTATCGTGTTAATGTACATATTAACAAGACTGCGGATAAAGGTTTCCGTATAATCGGAACGGAGATAAAAACATTTTGCGGTATATCCGTACTCTGTTTTTATCATCATCAGTTCGATATCCGATACGGAGTAATCGAAAATCAGTAATTCCATTTTTGCATTTCCTTTTCCGAATTTAATATCACGGAAAAGGTCGGACTGATATATAAACGAAACGCCCATATTTATTCCGTAATCGGATATAAAATCATTAAAGGGAATGACGTTGTTTTTCTTCGTTATGTAGTAATCATTATAGATGCGTTTGAGATAATCGGCAGGTGATTCATTTTCGTCGAAACTGCTGATAATCGGAAGTGTTTTAACAAACATTCCGAAGGATTCCGTAAGCCTTTTATCGTAACGTCCGTGATAAGCCGTTGTAAATACGCTGTGGTCGGCTCCGTTGAATTTGGCAAGGGCATATCCGAATGCACCTAAGAACAGAGCATTTTCGTTTATTCCGTTATCAATGACGTATTTTCTGATTTTATCCGTGGAAATAATACCGTCGGTATCAATCATAATCATTCCGCTGTCGGTAAAATCGTTTTTTATAAGCTGGTCGGGTACAGGCTTTGAATCGCAGTCAATTCCGCCGAATTTTGAATTGAAATAATCACGGAATTTTTTTTCCGTTTCCGCATCAACAGGTTCTCTTTCGATTTTTGAGAGGTCAAAAATCGTCATATCCTCATCAACACATTCATTTCCGTTATAAACTTCGGAAATCTGATTTATAAATCTGTTAAGTGATGTTCCGTCGCATATAAGATGATGAATGTCAAAATAGAACATATCACCGTCAGGAGTGGTAACATATTCAAAACGGTAAAGAGGACCGTTTTCCAAATCAAAAGGTCTTCTGAATGAGTCGGTGAATTTCTCAATATCGTCCGTATATCTTTCTTTTACGGTTATGGGAATATCATTGAAAATCATTGACGGCACACCGTCGGGATTTCCGATGGTTACCGTTAAAATTTTACGCTTTGAAGCAACGGTTTTTAATGCTTTGATAAAACGGTCCTTATCAATATCACGGGGAAGAATAAACCGTACCGGGTTATTGTATATAATCGGATTTGATTTTTCGGAACAGTCAAGATAAATACCGATTTGCGAGCCGGTAAGGGGACAGGACTTCGGCTTTTTTGAGGAATTGTTTTTTGTGTTCATTTAATCACCTGTTTCAATTTTTGAAAGCATATATTAAAGTAAATTTTTATTTGAAAATTTATCATTTGCTCTTAAGCCTGCTGAGGGATTGACTTGCGGAAACAATCCCGGCATATCAAAACTTGTAATTATACAAATTTTACTTCATCTTACGCTAATTATACCATTTATTGACGAAAATTCAAGTGGTTACGGGGAAAAGGTATAGTCTTTATGACGGTCTGTATGTGATAATTTGTTTTATGGTCGAAACAGAAAACACGTTGCAAAATGTTTTTTTATCGTACTTCACAACGATATAGTTGTATAATAAAAAAGCGGGGCTGGCGCATTTAGACAGTAGATAGTCAGATGATAGATAAATAGATTTTTGCAATTTTTCGGTTCCGCTCAATCCCATAAAGATTTAATAAAATTTTAAAGTCGAGCGTAGGGAACGGTCTTGACCGTTCCGCATTAAGACAGCAGACAATAGATTAACAGATATATATTAACAGATATATAGATTTTTACATAGTTTCAGTATAGCCGAAAATTGAAGAAATCGGTATTGTTTCCCGGAACGGTCAAGACCGTTCCCTACGATGTTGGATAAAAATTTTTAAATTATGCGTAGGGCAGGGGCTTGCTGTCTGAACAGCAAGCCCCTGCCTTCAACGACATTTATTATGATTTACTTTGTTATTCCCAAAAAGAAATCTTTTATTTTTGTGAAAATCATTTTAAACCACTTGATGATTTTCAGGAAAATGTTTTTGCTTTCTTTTACTTCTATATTTGTAAATGCCGTGATAACAGGGGTTTTTCCGGCTTCTCTTTTTGCAAAAAGTGTGTAATTCCCGACTTCGGTAAATTTGATTTTCGCACAACCGTTTTTATCTGTTGTTGCGATTTTTTCAAAACCGTTTTCGGTAAAAATGAATATTTGGACACCGTCAAGTGCTTCGAGATAATTATTTTTTATTGTGTCAAAAGTTTCCGTGCCGTGTTTAAAAATATCGTATCCGAAAAGTTTTAATGTAAATTTTTCGTTTTCCGTTACGGTATAATTATCCTTTTCAAACAGGCAGAATTTATCCGCAAAGGTCGTTAAATCCTGATAAAAATAAACTTTGATATCATCATTATCTTTAACATTTGCTTCAACACAACTGTAACATGTGGGTGTGCCGAAAGCAGGATTTATTATTCCGTCATTGGGACAAACACCGTTTACGAGAAATCCGGAAGCATCATCTCTGCCGAACATTTTTGAAACAAAACCGTAGGAAATTGTAAGATAATTTTCTGCGGTTTTCACGTTGAATTTATCACCGTAAATAAGGGAATGAATTGCGGTTATTACGTCGAAAACGGTAACTTCATCGCTTTTCGGAACGTCATAACCGAAGGATTTTGCGGTTAAGGATTTTACTGTGATATTTTGCTTCGGAACGATAATATCCTTGTCGGATGCACAAAATGAAACGGTAACGCTGTTTCTGTTCTTTATTTTATTGACGGTAATTTCACAATCCTTTGTCTGTCCCGACGGGGCGGAGGCGGTGATTTTTGCTTTGCCGTCGTCGAGAGCAAAAACTTTTCCATCATCCGAAACGGAAAGTATGCTTTCATCGGATGATTTCCATGTAACAAAAAGATTTGCGGTAAGTTGTAACGTGTCGAATTGGTCAAGCGTTGCACTTGACTGTGAAAGAGAAAGTTCCTTTTCCTCTTTTGCGGAACTTATATCAAGTGTAAAAATTCTCGGCTCCGAATCGCCCTTTTGAACAATAATTCTCACAAGACCGTGCTTCGGAGAAACGGAAAATGTTCTTTCGGTTGTTCTTTCGTTGTTGATATATACGTTTGAATTTTCTGCGGAAACTTTGATCTCCGCTCCCTTTGTTAAATCATCAAGTTTACAATAATTATTCCCGTCAAATTTCACTTCGGAATTATTGACTTTGATTGAAATTTCGGATTTATCCTGCTCATACTTTCCTTCAACCGGAAGAACAACGGCATTTATCTCCGTTGATTTTTCACCGAATGCACCGCCGTCGATGAATGTGGCAGTCTGAACCTTAACATATTTTATATAGTCAAGTTTTACGGGAAGCCCTTTTTCATCAACCGCCCATGAAATATCGAATTGACCGTCCGTGCCGTTTGCAACCGGATTTTCAATGTAGGGGTTTGAGGGTTCATTTGAAAGTTTTGTTTTTAAAGCATCAACATATCCGAAGGATGTAAGTATTCCGTTTGCGGTGGAGGGTGTACGCTGTTTTGCAAGAAGTATTCCGGAAAGTGTGATTTTATCATCGGGAACCGTAACGGTGGTGTAGAAGTCTTTGTCCGGATAAGGTGATAACGTTGTTTTGCTGACCGCTCCGCTGTCTCCCTGACTGTCGGTATATGTTGATATTTTTTCACCGGTGTTGTTGTATGTTACCGAATAATCCCACAGTGTATCATTTTCATAATGCTCACTTCCCGCAAGAGCATACCATTTTGTTCCGTTTTGAGATACATATACCTGTCCCGGTTCCTGGGTGGTTTTCCCACCGTTAAAGGCGTTGCCGTAAATCATAAAATCAATGCCGTAACGGTGGCTGTTGCTGTTTAAAATATTATTTTTAAATTCATAAACAACATATCCGCCGAAATTACCCAGCGATGTTGTACATGATTTTCCCGAAAGCGTACCCTCAATGTTTTTACCGAAGTTTGTTGCGTTTGTATATTGACCGGGAGCCACAATGTATTCCTTTACGGTTGCTTCGACTTTCGGTAAATCCACCGCAAAAGCGGACAGACCGATACATGAAAATGCGGTGAATACCGACAGGATAAAAGAAACGGTTTTTTTAAAATTACGGTTCATTTTTTCCTTCCTTTCTGCGTTCCTTGGCACGTTGACGTTTTTCACGGTTTTTCTGAATTCTTGCTTCCTGCTTGGATTCCTTCAGCCCTGCCGCTTCAAGAGCCCATGGCCACGGACCGAAAAATCCCTTAATCCTGTTAACGTCGTCCGCAGAAAAGTCGCTTTTCTTCGGCAATCTGTTTTCCCTTTTTGCAACAGCCTGTAAACTGTTTAAGTAATACTCTTTGCTTTTTTCAGACATAAAAAAAGCCGTCCTTTCTTAAAGGGCGGAAATGCACAAACAGACCGTATCGAATAAGATACAGTTCACTGATCACTTTCCTGCCCAAAGTTTATTTTTGCTTACAGAGTATTCCGGCTTATGACAGAAAAGTCAATTACGGTAATGGCTGTTGCGACGGGTTTTCACCGAACTTCCCATCTGTATGCACTTATACATTATCATCAAAAAAATATTTTGTCAATAGATTTTCGGAAATTTTAATAGTCCGTATGATAATTTTCAGCATATATATGTATCGGTGATACTATGAGATTTTTTGCGAAACGGAGATACAGAAGAATAAAACGATATCCCACCGAGAGAGAAAAAAGAGCGGTATTTACTGCTGTTACAACCGTTCTTTTGTTCATCATTTTTGTTATTCTTGCAGATTCAAGAGCCAGACCGCTTTTGCGTTCCATAGCGGAAAACGAGGCGAAAACGGTGGTCAACGGAGCAATCGGTGATGCGGTGGCAAAGTATTATAAGGATGCAAATGTATCATATCGGGATTTGACAAAAATAATATATGATGAAAATAAAAACATAAAATCAATAACAACAAATACAAACACGGTAAATCAACTTGAAAGCAGAGTAACGGATTTGGCGGTACAGGAAATAGATAAACGAAAAAATATTCCCGTGAAGCTTTCCGTCGGTTCGATTTTCGGCGGAGAACTTGCAGCGGGAAGGGGCCCGTTGTTATGTTTTAATGTAAGCTTTTCAAGTAATACATCAAGCGTTTTGGAAAATGAGTTTGAAAGTGCCGGTATCAATCAGACAAAGCACATCATAAGACTGAGAATAATAACCGAAATATATATTTCACTTACGGGAAAGGATATTTCAACCTCGGTGGATAATACCGTAACACTTGCGGAAACGGTTATCGTTGGTTCCATACCGGGTGCTTATGTCAGAAACTGATCAAAATTTATTGCAGGCGGAGATGATCCTTTCCGTTTCCTCATTTGTTAATTCCGGATAAATGGGAATTGAAACGCAATGCTCTGCAATATACTCGGAATTTTTCAAATCTCCTTTTTTGTAACCGAGATTTTTAAATGCCGTCATCAAATGGCAGGGCATAGGATAATGAATTGAAGTATCAATTTGATTTTCATCCATATATTCCATAAACTTTTTTCTGTCATCAACGGTAACTACATAAAGATGATAAACATTTTTTACTCCGTCAATATTTTTCTGCTTTACGATTTTCGGATTTATGATTTCCCTGTTAAAAACATCTGCAATTTCAATCCGTTTTTCATTTGACTCATTAAGGTATTTAAGTTTTTCATTGAGAACGGCTGCCTGTATTCCCTCCATACGCATATTGAAGCCTGTTTCCGTATGGTCGCCGTCCGGAGCGGGTGAGTGCTTTTTCAAAGATGAAATCTTGTCCGTATATTTTTTATCCTTTGCGATAACACAACCGCCTTCACCGAATGCACCGAGATTTTTTGTGGGATAAAAACTGAAACATCCCATATCACCTATGGTACCGACGGTTTTATTTTTATATACGGCACCGTGGGATTGAGCACAATCCTCGATGAGAAAAAGATTATACTTTTCGGCAAGTGCGGTAAGACAGTCCATATCGCAGGGCTGACCGTAAAGGTGAGTGCAGATAATCGCTTTCGTTTTCGGTGTGATTTTTTCTTCAACACTCTTTGCATCCATTTCCCATGTATCAATAAGACTGTCCGCAAAAACAGGTGTAGCCCCGCAGTAAACAACCGCCCAGGCATCCGCAACGAAGGTCATGGATTGGATGATTACCTCATCTCCGCAGGTGATACCCAAAGCTTTTAAGGCAAGGAAAAGTGCGTTTGTGCCGTTGTTGACACAGGATGCACCCGGAATATTATGGTAAGATGCAAAATTCTTTTCAAATTCCGCAACATATTTTCCGTCGCAATATGCGTTATCGGTACAAACCTGTTCGATAAGGCTTAAATATTTCTGCTTTTTATTATCAAACTGTCTTGATAATCCCATCTGTCTTATTCGACTGTCCATTATTCATCCTGCCTTTTTTCGTCAAGATAAGATTTTTCTATTATATAACGAGGTCTCTTTTTAACCTCGGAGTAAATTTTACCGATATATTCGCCGATAATTCTTACCGCAACAAGTATCAGAAATCCCACTGCCCAAAGGGACGAAAACAGCACATGAACAGGCGTAACCATTTTGGTGATTATCATGGATATAATTCCGGAAAGTAAAAATATCAGGCAAACGAGAGCAAGAATACTGACAAATTTAATGGGTTTTGTGCTGAATGAAGTGATGGCTTCAATGGCGAGGGAAAGGAGTTTCCCTGCATTGTAGTTGGATTTTCCCGCAACCCTTTCGGAACGCTTATGAAAAACGATGTCGCTTTTAAATCCGATAAGGGGAATAAGTGCGGGGAGAAACATATTAACTTCTCCGTATTCACCCAGTGCCTCTAAAACACGTTTGCTCATAAGCCTGTACTGTGAATGTTCCGGGACAAGCTCCGTACCCATGGCACTCATGAGGGAATAGAATGCGTTGGCGGTAAATTTTTTAAATTTACTTTCATGCCCTCTGTCATTCCTGACACCGTAAACTATATCACAGCCGTTATAATGCTTTAAAATCATTTCGTCAACGGCGTTGATATCGTCCTGTAAATCAGCATCGGCGGTGATGACAAAATCGGCATATTCCTTTGCACAAGTAATTCCGGCGATATATGCGTTCTGCTCACCGCTGTTGTGGGCAAGAGAGATGCCGGTAAAAAGACTGTTCTGATTATGAATTTCCGTTATGATATTCCACGTGTTGTCGGATGAACCGTCATTGACGAAAAGCACCTTGCTGTTTTCGGAAATCAAGCCTTCGGAAATCAGACAATTCATCTTTTCATTCAGAGCCGACACGGTGTAGGGGAGAATTTCCTCCTCATTATAACAGGGTAAAACCAGATACATTGTTTCAGTCATTTTATTCACATCCTTACTTATCATATAATTATACAGAATAGGTAAAAATTTGTCAACAATTCATACGTTTTAAGGTTGACGGTTTTAAAGAATAAGTGGAAATAATGCATTTTGCACAATAAATCGAAAAAATTTTTTATAAATAATAATTGAGCAAATGATATGAAAAACGGAGAAAAACGGAGAAAACGGGAGATTGTAAAAGACAAATTAAAAAACTTCAAAAAAAGTCTTGACAATATTTGATTAAAGTGGTAATATATCCGGGTACAAAGGAAGAAACGGCACCCGTTAGCCGATTGAAACCTGAAATTAAATCTATATTATTGTTTTAGGAGTGTTTGATTATGTCAACCTATATGCCTAAAGCGGGGGAAATCACCCGCAAATGGTATGTACTTGATGCGGAAGGCAAAACTCTCGGCAGTCTTGCAGTTGAAGCCGCAAACCTTCTCAGAGGTAAGTACAAACCCACATTTGCTCCTCACGTTGATTGCGGTGATCATGTTATCATCATCAATGCTGAGAAAGTAGTTCTTACAGGTAATAAACTTGATCAGAAAATGTACTATCATCATACAGGCTATATCGGTAATATGAAAAAGGTTAAATATAGCACATTGATGAAAGAAAAACCGGAGTTTGTAGTTGAACTCGCAGTTAAGGGAATGGTTCCCGATACAACTATCGGACGTAAAGCCCTTACAAGACTTCGTATTTTCAAAGGTGCAGAACACAAGCATACGGCTCAGCAGCCCGAAGCTTGGGAATTTTAAGAGGGGAGGCTATTTAAATGTACGAAACTAATCCGTATTTTTACGGCACAGGCCGTAGAAAAAAATCAGTAGCAAGAGTTCGTGTGTATGCAGGAACAGGTAAAGTTACTATCAACGACAGAGATATCGACGATTATTTCGGTCTTGAAACATTAAAACTTATTGTTCGTCAGCCTCTCACACTTACAGGCACAACGGAAAAATTCGATATCGTTTGCCGTGTAAACGGCGGCGGTGTTACAGGTCAGGCAGGTGCTATCCGTCACGGTCTTGCCCGTGCTTTGCTTCAATATGATGAATCTCTCAGATGTTCTCTTAAAAAGGCAGGTTTCCTTACTCGTGATCCGAGAATGAAGGAAAGAAAGAAGTACGGACTCAAAGGCGCACGTCGTGCACCCCAATTTTCAAAGAGATAATTTTTTCTCCTTTTTTTATTATCCCCCGAAGAATTGCCGGTTCTTCGGGGAATTTTTTCTATCATAAAATGAAACTTTCAAAAAAATGAAAAAACTTTAAAAAAATGCTTGACAATTAAATATTACTCTGTTATAATAGTCAACGTTGAAAGAGGAGCGAGAGTGGCGGAATCGGCAGACGCGCACGTTTGAGGGGCGTGTGGATAACACCGTACGGGTTCAAGTCCCGTCTCTCGCACCATAACCGCCGGGTAATAACTCGGCGGTTTTTTCGTTTTCGTCAGATGCGAAAATAAAAAAATAACAGTAAAGTGAGGTAATTCTTGTGGAGGAAAAAAGAGAACGACTGGGAAGCCGTATCGGATTTATTCTTTTAAGCGCAGGCTGTGCTATCGGATGCGGAAATGTGTGGAAATTTCCCTGGATGACAGGTCAAAACGGCGGAGGCGGATTTGTACTTATCTACCTTATATGCCTTGTGCTGTTGGGATTGCCTGTTATGATTATGGAACTTGCTATGGGACGTGCTTCTCAGAAAAGTCCTGTGGGAATGTACAAAAAACTTGAAAAGCCCGGCAGTAAATGGCATATTCACGGCTATGTTGCCTTAGCGGGTAATGTTTGCCTTATGGCATTCTATTCCGTTGTAACCGGTTGGATGATGTATTATTTCTACAAATTCATTTCCGGACAGAGTGAAGGTCTCGGTTTTGTTAAAATGATTACAAATCCGGGAATAAATGTAGGTTTCCTTGCGGTGGCAATCGTTTTAAGTTTCGGAATATTATGTTTCAAACTTCAGGGCGGACTTGAAAGAGTTACAAAATATATGATGCTGATTCTCCTTGTGCTTATGCTGGGACTTGCGGTTCGTTCCGCCATGCTTCCCGGTGCAAAGGAAGGACTTAAATTCTACCTTCTTCCCGATTTTAAAAAGATTAACGGTCCCGTTATCGTAAGTGCCATGCAGCAGGCGTTTTTCACATTAAGTCTGGGTATCGGTTCAATGGCGATTTTCGGCAGTTATATCAATAAAGACCACTCTCTTATGGGAGAATCAATAAGCATTATTTCCCTTGATACATTTGTTGCAATCGT
>JAZUKF010000104.1:0-4906 GCA_045643165.1 Acutalibacteraceae bacterium
TTGGCCTCCGACTTGGTTTCTTTGTTTTTATTTTTGTTTTTATTCTTATTTTTATTCTTGTTCTTTGTTGTATCTTCTTCCGTGGTAGTTGCTCTCGGTGCAGTTGCATCTGAAGAAATATCGCTTCCTATAGCGTGAATCATCGCACAGTTTTTGCATCTTGACGGAGTATATGAAGATTTATAATATCCGGTTGCGGTGCTTTTGCATCCGGGTGAAGCAAGGTCACCGGAAATTCTGCAATAAGTTCTTGCTACAACGCCGCTTGCTGCCGGGAATGTTTTACTGTCAAGGTCTTTATGAACTTCAGACATAATCGCACGGAAAATTTTGCCCGCCGGGTTTCCCGATGTATTTGTAATTCTTCTCGGCTCGTCATATCCGTACCAGACAGCAGCAACATAGTAAGGAGTTCCGCCGACAAACCATCTGTCTTTATCATCGGATGTTGTACCTGTTTTTGCAAACATTTCAAATCCGCCGATTCCGTATCCTGAACCGGTACCTGAATTAACAACCGTTTTAAGAATTTGACGCATAACTCCTGCCGTAGATTCGCTTATAACCTGTTCACCCGATGAATCGCCCGCTTCAAGTAAAACTTCGGTTCCGTCATTATTTGTGACTTTATAATAACAGTACGGTTCAAAATAATAACCGTTATTACCGAACATAGCATAAGCAGCAGTCATTTCAAGCGTTGTAACACCGTGGCTCATACCGCCAACGCAAAGAGATGAATAGTTATTATCGTAGTTATCATCATCTTCATCTGTTACAAGAGTTGTAAATTTCAAATCGTCTACAAGGAAATCAAAGCATCTGTTCATACCCATTCGTCTGACTATCTGAGCCGGAACTGTGTTAAGTGATTGGGCAACAGCATATTGAACGGTAACAAAAGATGATGGCGAGCCTGATGAACCGCCGTAGTTTACCGGCCAACGTGATGAACCGAGTCTGATACCGTAATTCTGTACCATTGTAGACCAGGTTATTGTATTTGATTCTATACCCTGAGCATAAACGGAGAGCGGTTTAATTGACGAACCGGGTTGTCTTGCACTGTCAGCGGCTCTGTTTAATCCGCGGAATGTAGTTTTTTCACCCGCTCCGCCGACCATGGCAACAACTCTTCCGCTGTAATCCATAATCGTTATTGCGGACTGTACTGCGGGATTTTCTTTTGTATCTTCTTCATCAGGGAAAGTTTCTCTGTTTACATATACGTTTTCGGCAATTTTCTGAACATCGAGGTCAACTGCGGTATAAATTCTCAAACCGCCGAAAAATACCTTTTTCCAGGCCTCGTTATATGTTAAATCATACTTTTTTTCAAGGTCTGCAATAACTTTGTCGATAACATAATCGGTATAATAAGATGAATTCTCGGTTGAAGTTGAACTTGAATATTTTATATCCTTTTCGGTATAATCCTTTTCTTTTCCTTTTTTCTTTTTTACTTTACTTCCTTTATATTTTTTACTGTTTGTAAAAATAAGTTCGTAATCTACCGCTTCATCATATTCTTCGGATGTAATATCACCCTGTTCAAGCATATAACCCAAACATAATTTTTGTCTTACTCTGTTTTCGTCGGGCTCTGTAAGCGGATCATAATATGCGGGTGATTTTGTAATACCTGCTATTACGGCGCATTCGGCAATATTGAGGTCTTCAACATCTTTACCGAAATAAACTTCGGCAGCGGTTCTGATACCGTAACAACCGTTACCGAGGTAAACAGTATTAAGGTATGCTTCCATAATGGTGTTTTTTGAATAATGTTTTTCAAGGTTCAATGCATTGAGTATTTCATAAAACTTACGGGAAAAAGTTCTACCGTTTTCACCTGTAAGGTTTTTAATCAACTGCTGAGTTATAGTCGAGCCGCCTTCTTCAAATCTCGACTTAATAACGCCGCCTATTGTTCTTGTCCAGTCAACACCCTGATGGTCTTTGAAACGTTTGTCTTCAAGGTCACGGAACGCATCAATCATTGATTGAGGTATATCTTCATAATTTATCCATACACGGTTTTCAGCACCGTGAAGTCTTAAAAGTTCAACGATGTTATTATTGGAATCATATCCGTATATAATACTCGTCTGTTCCTGATTTGCTTTATAAATATCAAGGTCAATCTGTTTACCGGAATTTACATATTCTTTTCCGAATTTATATACATAAGTAACCGCAACAGTACTGCATATTACTCCGATGGCAACTACAATAAGAAAAACCGTTAATACTTTTTTCATAACGGGATGTGGTTTGCGCTGTTTACGCGCCTTTCTTTTATTATTTCCATTTCCGAATAACCCGAAACCGGAAAACTTTTTATTATCATTTTTCATATACAGAGAACCTCCCTGAAAAAA
Organism: Acutalibacteraceae bacterium; assembly: GCA_045643165.1. Classification (GTDB taxonomy): domain Bacteria; phylum Bacillota; class Clostridia; order Oscillospirales; family Acutalibacteraceae; genus SIG575. The sequence continues at coordinate 2,382 of JAZUKF010000104.1, forward strand.
TCAAATTATATTATATCACAATCAGAAAAAAATGTACATAATATAGATAAAATTATTTAAAATATAATTATTTATAAGAAACGGAGTTTAATAATGAAAAATAAAAATGCTTTCATAATAATTTTTTCCGTAATTTTTGTTTTATCAATTATTATCATTTCATCATCTGTGAATAAAACAAATAGAAATAATACAGATTTAACCGAAACATCAGTTAATGAAATCAGTTATTATTTAAAAGATTATAACGGTAAAATTGCTGTATTTAAAGGAAACTCGGAAGTTCCTTATCATATTTATGATGTGTTTACCGATTCTTTGCCGGAAGATGACTCCGAAGCAATCAAATACGGTATTGAGGCAAACAGCGAAAATGAATTAAATAATTTATTGGCTGATTATTTAAGTTGAAAACATATTACGGCTTGTTTGTTGCAACGGTTTGTGCAACTGCAAGATCAAACGGCGTTGTTATTTTTATATTTGAATCTTCACCTTTAACAAGTTTAACTTTGAAACCTCTTTCAAGAAAAATCGAGGCTACATCTGTGTGTGTTTCAAGTTCATCATCAGTCAGTGAATTGATAACGGTATTTAACTGATTTACCTTGAAAGACTGCGGTGTCTGTACTCTGTAAATATTATTTCTCGGTACATTTTCAAAAACGAACTCGTTGTCCAAAGATGAGATAATTGAATCGTAAACAGGCATAACCGTATTGGCGGAGCCGTACTCTTTAACAGATGCAATATTTTCTTTTATTATTCTTGAATTTATAAAAGGTCTCACTGCATCGTGTGTAAGTACAATGTCATCATCTGTAATTTTATAATGTTCGGTAAGAAATCGACATCCGTTTTTCACAGATGAATTTCTGTTTGCCCCTCCCGGAATTACAAAGATGTTTTCGGATGAAAGTTTGTATTCAAAAAGAAGCGATTTCATATATTCAAGCCAGTCAACGGGACAACATATTATGCCCGCTTCAAATGTACCGAAATCGGTAAAATTTCTGATAGTTTTAATTATGATAGGTTCATTGTCGATTTTAATAAACTGTTTGGGTAATTCCGGCGAATTCATTCTTGAACCGATTCCGCCTGCCATAATCATAAAATAAAGCATAATTTATTTATCATTCTTTCCGTTACTTTTGAATCCTTCGGTACTTTCGCTTTTAAATAAGATTTTTAAAGTCATAATTACAAGTTTAACATCAAGCGAAAATGAATAATTTTGAATATACATAAGGTCCATTTTTAATTTATTGTATGCGGAAGTATTATATTTTCCGAAAACCTGAGCATATCCGGTAAGACCGCCTTTAACTTTGTAACGGTCAACAAATTCAGGTATCTGTTCGGAATACTTTTTTACATGCTCGATTCTTTCCGGTCTCGGACCTACAATAGACATATCGCCTTTTATTATGTTAATAATCTGCGGAATTTCGTCTACACGGAGTTTTCTGATTATTTTACCGACTTTTGTAATTCTCGAATCATTATCAACAGCAGGCTGAGGACCGTTTTGCTCGGCGTTTACAATCATACTTCTGAATTTAAGTATATCAAATTCTACAAGGTCTTTTGTATTTCTTCTCTGTTTATAAAATACAGGACCGCCGTCTTCGATTTTTATTGCAAGTGAAATAAGAAGGAATAAAGGCGAAAGAACAATAAGCGCAAGTGATGCAAGAACAATATCGAAAAACCTTTTAACCGCTCGCTGTTCAATGGTAAGTCCGTTTGATGTACATCTGATTATGGGTGAATCAAAATAAGATATATCGGATGCGCTTCTTATGACAATATCTGAAATTTTAGGAACAACATAGATTTTTTTGTTATTCATATAACAGTATTTGAGAATATCGTTACGAAGTCTTGCGGGAACATCACAGATTATTACACTTGAATATCTGTCGATTTTTTCAATAACAGAGTCAAACCCTTCGTCTACGCTTATGGATTCGAGAATTTTAAATCTGTCTTCCATTGTACTCATTTTATATACTATTTCAGTAGCAAGATGGCTTCCGTAAATTATTACCATTTCTTCAGGCGGATTTACTTTATGTATAAATACTGAAGATAATACTGCCCATATAACAACCAAAGCGGTCTGAGCAAGTAATATGCAAACCATTCCCAAAATATTTGCAAGAACTGCTTCAACAAGACATATCTGTACATAAGCAATTCCGTTTGTGAAAAGCAAAGCGATTACTTCATAAAATATTATTTCGCTTTTTCGTAATTCATCTATTCGTGATGTTCCGAGAAAAATACCGGCAACGGTAAGAACAATAAAGTATACGGTAACAAGAAATAACTGTCCTTCAGTTCTGAACGGGTGTTCAAAAGATGCATTGTAAAATGACGACCATATTAAATAATACACGGCAGTTGCGCCCGCCGAGAAAACAAGCATTAAAATTATTCTTGCCGTCATTCTGAATTCTTCAAATTTTTTCATATTATCACTCTTTTTTTACGGACTTGCAAAAAGCACAAATTCATAT
>JAZUKF010000105.1:0-12337 GCA_045643165.1 Acutalibacteraceae bacterium
TTGTATCACTTATTGCACTTGTTATTGATATAACAAAAAAGAAATGAACCGCCTTGCCTGCAAAGTAAGCGGATCATTTCTTAATACTTTTTGCGGCTCGCCGTCTATCGGTTGCCCTTCTGTTATTATTATAGCATAAAATACTGATTTGTCAACATCAAATTAAATTGACAAAAACAGACAAATATGATAAAATTCAGTCGGTGCAAAAGCACCCTGAAAGGCAACTATAAACGGTAGGCGGTTAGCCCTTTACTTTTTAGAGGGCAAAAGTCTTTTCGCCCTCGGAAAGGGGGCGGTGCTATGGTTACATATGAAGCATTGTTTATATTCATAACAATGATCGTATCAATTATTGCACTTGTTGTTGTTATAATGACAAAAAAGAAATAACCGCCCAAGGCTAAGAGTGCGGTTATTTCAATCCATTCACGGCTAACCGTCTATCGGTTGCCCTTCTGTTATTATTATAGCATAAAATACTGATTTGTCAACATCAAATTAAATTGACAAAAACAGACAAATATGATAAAATTCAGTCGGTGCGAAAGCACCCTGAAAGGCAACTATAAACGGTAGGCGGTCAGCCCTTTACTTTTTAGAGGGCAAAAGTCTTTTCGCCCTCGGAAAGGGGGCGGTGCTATGGTTACATACAGTGAGTTGTTTTTATTACTCACTTTTATTGTATCACTTATTGCACTTGTTATTGATATAACAAAAAAGAAATGAACCGCCTTGCCTGCAAAGTAAGCGGATCATTTCTTAATACTTTTTGTGGCTAACCGTCTATCGGTTGCCTTTCTGTTATTATTATAGCATAAAATCCTAATTTGTCAACATCAAATTAAATTGACAAAAACAGTCAAATATGATAAAATTCAGTCGGTGCGAAAGCGCCCTGAAAGGCAACTATAAACGGTAGGCGGTCAGCCCTTTACTTTTTAGAGGGCAAAAGTCTTTTCGCCCTCGGAAAGGGGGCGGTGCTATGGTTACATATGAAGCATTGTTTATATTCATAACAATGGTCGTATCAATTATTGCACTTGTTGTTGATATAACGACAAAAAAGAAATAAACCGCCCCAGCCAAAAGTGCGGTTTATTTCTGACTACATTTAATGGCTAACCGTCTATCGGTTGCCTTTCTGTTTATATTATAGCATAAAATCCTGATTTGTCAACTGCAAACTTCACACCGAAACAACTTCATCCGGGATTTCCGACAGCAGTGGTTTACTGCTTTTCATCCAGACACGGCAGGTTGCTTCAATCAAGCCGGTTAAAATCATAAAAATCTGTATCGGTTTAGGACCGTAAAAAACATAATCAAACATTCCGCAGCAAATAAATCCCGCAAGACTTGCCAGGAGAGTTACACCGACAGATCTGCCATCCTTAACTTTAACGGCAATTCTTATCAGACCGATACACATCAGAGCAAGAGTTATCACAAAAAGCGTGATACCCAAAATACCGCCTTCGATGAACAGTTCAAGGAAAATATTATGTGCATGAGGTTGATTGATACCGTATTTATTTTTCAGAATATCCTCAAAGGAATCGTTGCCCGTACCTATTCCGAAAAGCCAGTTTTCTTTTATAGTTTCAAATGCCGCCTGATAAATTTTGCCATGGGTAGATAAAGATACATCGGCACTCTTTTCCGTCAGGGACAAAAGCCGTTTATATACTCCTCCCGGAATTAAAAGCAACGCAACAGGCGTAAGCAAAAGTGTAATTTCAGTCTGCTTTTTTTCACAGAATAAAGTGATAAATATTGCCAAAAGCGATGCAAGATATGCACCCCTTGTATATGACAGTGCAATGCCTCCCAAAATCAACGCAACACATATTCCGCAGATTATTCTCCGACCGATGTTTTCTTTTATCTGAAAGAAACAATGCAGTGCAATGGGCAGACAAATCACAAGAAATGCGGCAAAAAATATAGGGTTACTGAATGTGGAACAGGCTCTTGTGGGGAAACGTAAAACTTTGACTGTCTGCAAATTCACTCCGAATTGAGAAGCGAATGACTGTGGCATAATTTTAACCATTGCTTTGACCACAAGTCTGTGGAAAATATCCCAGAATGGATTAAACATGGTTGTCAGTTTTTTATTTATCATTCCTCCGAAATGATAAAGTACCATTTGTACAATCCCGATACCGCCGGTAATACCTCCGGAAATAGTGCCTGCGAACATAAGTTTTTGTATTCTTATTTTATTACTTGCGATTTCCGAAACGGCAAGATATCCAAGGAAAAGCACAGCCCATAAAAGGGAAAATCCCAATGAAGCCACCTTATGGGATGACCTGAAAATATTTATGAACTGAAGTATAAGAAATAAAGCAAAACTGTATGTAACAGGGGACTTTTTCGAATACTTTAAAAATGTGTGTCCGTTTCTTTTGCAACCGAAAAACAGTACAGGCGTTACCGCAACACAAATATAGTCCGACAATGCGGGAATTAAAATCAGACAAACACAGGCAAAATTTATCACAAATCTTGCCCCACGTCTTTCATCTCGAGTTTTCTCCATAATACCTCCGAATTATTTTTTTAGTTTTCCCTTATGTATCGGTTCAAAGCAGTTGCAAAGAATTTTACAGATTTTTTCTGCAATTTTCTCACTTTTCACCAGGGATTTAATAAACCATTTAATAGAATAAACGGTATTTTCTATCGTTACCTCGCTTGTAGGTTTCATTTTGACCTTATCACCGTTAAAAGTAAATACCAAAAAACGTGTATCAATGCTTTCGATGGGACGAATCATTATTTTCAACGTGTTTTCATCCTGCCACAATGCACTTGAATACACGTTATATTTTTTTGAAGCAAGTTTCATCTTGCTTACCTTGTACTCTCCGTCAAGTCCGCATAAAATACTGTTACTTTCGTCCCCTTCATTCCAACTGAAAACACAGCAGTCATCTTTGAAATTAAGTCTGCAACCGTTGATGTTACCGGCTCTGTCCTTTGTCATAAACACCGTGGAAAAAGGCATTACGCTTAAAGGTAAACCCAGTATATTATTGAGAATATGAGGACGAAAACGGATAATTCTGTTTTCGATATTTTTTTCATTTTCATATCTTTCCGATTTTTCAAAGGGAAGAAAGATTTCCTTTCCTTTTTTTGAACTGATTTTTGAGAAATATTCCTCGTTTATTCGGAAACATTCCTCTTCAAACAATTCCGGGAAAGCATTTGCGGTAAGCGATACACATTCACCCCTGCAATCACCTGCCACGAAAACGCAAAGAGCGTTATGGTCAGGGTAAAATTCCGCAATCTGAGAGAATACACCCTCAAAACGAAATGAATTTTTATTTTTTCTTTTCCATATTCCGTAGCCGTAATCATCAAAATCCTGACCGTATTTTTGGTTTTTATGACTTTTTAATGCTTCCTCCACCCATTTTTCGGGAATAATCTGTTTTCCGTTATATCTTCCGCCGTCTAAAAAGCACATGGCGATTTTAGCCAAGGATTCCATTGACAAAAACAGTCCCCATCCTCCGGATTCAGTACCCTTCGGGCAACATTCCCAGAAAGGTTTTTCAATGCCGAGAGGTTCAAACAAACGGGGGTACAGAAAATCGGTAACGGTTTCTCCCGTAACTCTTCTGATGACGGCACATGCCATATAAAAATTTTCATTGTTATATTCAAACCCGTTTCCGGGAATATAACTTCTGTGTGAATGAAAGAAAAGTTTCACCCAATCCTTATGACGTGATTTATTTATCCCCGGATTTGATGTAACACCGGAGGTCAATGTGATGAGATGCTCCACCGTCATTTTATTGAATATTCCGTCATTCTTTTTCACTTTATATTCCGGAAAAATGTCAACAATTCTTTGGTCAAGAGAAAGCAATCCCTCGCACACTGCAAAACCTACGGCAATGGCGGTTATTGATTTGCTGACGGAATATAACTCATGGTTGTCAACACAGTTGTAGGGAGTTCTGTATCTTTCCGCAACAACTTTGCCGTTTTTTATCACCATAAAGCCGTGATAATATGTTTCGTCAAGTTTTTCAAAAAACTCACTTAATTTTTTTGAGGACACGCCTTCCTGTTCAGGATATTCAGCCCTGGGAAGAGTTTCAGTTTTATTCATAATCATTTACCCGAAAGTTATTATCAAAATTTGTCCGATGGGATAAAACCACCAAACCAGCCAATCAAACTTTTTTATATTTCCGAACTTGTTTATTCCGATAATATAATCGGAAATGAAAAAGGATAATGAGCCTACGGCCGCAATAAGATACACACCGCCCATGGAGAAGGAGAATGAAAAAATCATTGATGATGCACATGTTATGAGGCACAGATAAACAAGACCGCCTGCATACATTAAAGCATTGTTCTTTTTATTTTTCCCCATTATCACAAGGGATACACCTGCTGCAACGGAAATTACAAGAGCCGTAAAATATCCGGAATTAAATACATTAAATCCGTGAGATTTTATTTGCAGATAATATGTTGCGGCATAGACAAAATGTGCCGATGCAAAAAATGTTCCGCCTACGGGAAATGCTTTTTTGCCTAATTTTTTGCTGAGCCAAGTGTATCTGTTCAGAATGATATCTCCGATGCTCGAAAGGAACATTGCCGCAAAGCAAACCCATCTGTGAGTATCTTTAAAAATCACGGCAAGGATAAAAGCATAAAGGCTCATTAAAGATGTAAGTATTTCAGAGCCGGTCAACTTTCCGATAGAGAAAAATCTGTCCATTATTTATCCTCCGAAACGGTTTTTTCAGATTTATTATGTCTTTCATTCAACTCTTCAACGATTTTTGTATGTTCATCATCGTCAAGGCAGTATTTCCACGTGGGAATTACGGAAAGAATACATCCAATCGCAGGAGGAATTGAAAGACAGAAGAACATCATACCCATATATCCCATATATTCGGGATTTGTTGTCAAAGCTTCACGGATGCTGTTTCCTGCATCACGGAATGCGTTAAGTTTTTCAATATTCGCTCCGGAAAATCCCACAATAGAACAGGCTATACCGTAAACGATGGTGGCAATACCGCTGCTGATTTTTGCAATAAACGTCTGTCCGGAGAAGAAAACGCCGTCAGGTCTGATTCCGTAATGATATTCCTCATAGTCAACCGCATCGGAAATCATCATGGATTGAAGAACGCTTGTAATTCCCAAATTCATACCGCCTACCGCAAAAAGTAAAACGGAAATTATGAGGTATACAGGCTGATTAAGTTTATCCGGTGCAATAAGGAACAGTACATAAATCGCAATATAGGGCAAAAAGGCGATAATATTTGCACCGTTATATAATTTTTTCTTTGACATTTTTTCAAGAAGTTTCGGCACATATCCCATAACGACAAACTGTCCCACAAACAATCCGCCTCCGAGCAAAGCGATGTACAGCATTGTCATCAACGGATTTCCGCCGGAATAGTAGTATGTAACAAGGGGAATTGCAACGGAAAGCATTAAATAACGTGGAGCGGAAAGAATACCGGAAAGGAAAATCTGTCTGAAAGGTCTGTTTCTCCACATAATTTTAAAGTTCTCTTTAACGGTATAACTTTTTTCAGATGGTGAAATTTTTTCCCTTGTACCTATTCCCGTAAGTTGGAACATGGCACAACCCACAACGGTGGCAATTACTGCGGCAATAATAAATCCGTACCTTTCGGAATTATCACCGTAACCTGCATTTTTCATAACCTCAGTCATTTTTAAAGCAAACGGTTGAAGTCCGAGTACGGCAATACCGCCGCCCACACCTGCCGCCATACGTGCAAGTGAAAGAAGTTTCTGCTTATCCTTTTCGTTCTCCGTCATAAGAGCGGTTATACCCCAAAGCGGAATATCTCCAACGGTATAACTCATTCCCCAAAGGATATATGTAAACGCCGCCCAGATAATAACAAAAGCATTTCTGCCTGAAAAAATACCTGCGGAAGTGTCAAATTTAAAATTCAGAAAACAGATAATTGTGGTAATAAGTATTATCGCCGGGCTGACAAGAAGATACGGTCTGCATTTTCCGTATTTTGTTCTTGTTTTGTCAACAAATGTTCCCATGATAGGATCGTTAAATGCGTCCCATACTCTGGCAACGGTAATGATTACGCTGACTGCCAATGCGGGAATATAAAGAACATTCTGTAAAAAATATGAAGCAAGCAAAACATTTATAACATTATAAAGAATGTTCTGTCCTGCAAGTCCCGTAAGGTACATATTTCTTTCTTTGGCGGTATATGTTTTCACAATAAATCCCTCCGATTTTATTTTATCATTTTATTATAACTTAATCGAAAAAAATATTCAATGTTTTTACGAAAATTAAGTATTTCTTTTTTTATAAACGATATCTTCTCTATCCAGTCTATCCATAATAGCCTCCAAATCGTAACTTGGTTCCCCGTAGTATCCGCCGTAATCGTAAGAAGATCTTTTTTTCTCCGGCTTTGCGGTGTAGTAACTGCTTACGGTATTGGGAGCATTATACAGTGTTGCCAGAAGATATGCCTTGATGTTGTGAACCTTTGAAGTATTCATACGCAAACATTCAATAACATATTCAATATGATAATCATTAAGTTTTAAAAATCTTGCTTTAACCACTTCCTTCGGATATTCACTTCCGGAAATACGTATTACGGGAGAACTGTTGCAGACTGTGTCGGTTATTAAATCAACAAGTTGGTCTAAAATACCGTCATCATATTTATGTTTTATGTTTTCATATTTGATATTTTCTTTTATAGTATCCATCATCATATCGTATTCGATGATTGATTGATTAGTATTATTTATTTCTGTATTATTCTTTTCAGTATTATTCCTGTCGGTTTTACCTGCTTCCGGAAGTCGGTTATTTGGGTTTCCGGATAACGTTAAATCCGATTTCCGGAATTCCGTTTCGCCCACATCCGATAAAATATTCACCACATACAGTTTATTCGGTTTATTGCATCCCTGACGAACCTTTTTGACAAGTCCCGCTTTTTCCAATTCCGATACGGATTTTTCCGCTCTGTCTTTTTTACAATGCAGTTTTTTTGAAATTTCTTCAAGCGAAAAAAATAAATATATCTCTCCGTTATCATCTTTCCAGCCGTTGAGTGTTGACAGAGAATTACGGTCCCGCAAAAGTCCGTAAAGTAAAATCGCATAGGCGGATAAATCTCCGTACTTCGGTTCATCGCAAAGTTCTTTCGGAATTATGAAAAAAGAATTACCGCTTTTTTTCAATTATTGTTCCTCCGTAATATATAATAGGAAAACTTAAATTAAAAAAGCCTCCCATATATACCCTGAACAACTGATTTTTTGGAACACTTTTAGTCCAAAATCATCGTATTTCAATAAAAGTTCACAAAAGTTTAACAATTATTGAGAAATACGAAAGATTTATTCCATCAAATCTTTCATATTACAGATAAGTGAAGGGAACGGTGTGTTGAAAAGTTTTCAATCATCGGAAATGTTGTTGAAAACCGACTTACTGTTTCTTTCAAATTATTTGATGTTTTCTGATTTTATATAACAAAAAACAGACGGTTCCGAATGTGAAATCACTTCCGAAACCGTCTGGTTGTTTTTATTTTATGCTTTCATTCCGAAAAGTCCGTAGGACATGGCGGCTACGATAATACCTGCTATGATAACACCGGCGGCGATGATGGGGAATGATTTTTTGATTTTCAGTCCCATAATCGCAGAAACCAACGCACCTGTCCATGCACCTGTTCCGGGCAGGGGGATGGCAACTAAAATCAGCAATCCCCAACCGCCGTATTTTTCGATTTTGCCACGATTTTTCTCTGCTTTTCTTTCACAGTATCTGATGAATTTACCGATAAACCATTTATCTCTCAGAAGTTCAAATATTTTATTGATGAACAAAAGGATAAACGGTATGGGGAGAATATTTCCGACAAAACAAACTATAAACGCTTTTGTAAGCGGGATTTGAAGAAGTCTTGCGGCTATCAGTCCGCCTCGCAATTCGAGAACCGGAAGAAGGGATACAATAAATGCAATCAGTTCCGGGGGAATTTTATCCTGAAAAAAAGCAACGATATTCTGTGCTAATGTTTCTGCCATAATTACACCTCTCTGGTATTAAGATATTCTTCGGCTTTGACAAGAATATTTTTATCGTTTTCATATTTCAATGCGGAGATAGCCTTGTCATATTTAAGCCAGATATAATCCTCAATTTCTTCCTGCTGAATAACAGTTTGCGTATCCGTTGTTTTCGCCAAGAAAATGGCAACGGTTTTTTCAATTCTGTTCTGAATGGTATATTCCGACTTTTCCATAAAATCGGGGAGTATGGTAATATTGATACCCGTTTCCTCCAACACTTCACGTTTTGCGGTTTGCTGTTTGGTTTCACCGTGTTCGATATGACCTTTCGGGAAGCCCCAATTAGCATTCCTTTTGTTCTTTATCAAAAGATATCTTCTTGCACCGTTGATAATTCTGTAAATCACCGCACCGCAGGAATACTCATACAGGCAGGTGAGATAATATTTACCGTTACCTTCCGCATGTTTGACGGCATCACGTATCTGAGGCTCGATAAATTTCGTTCTTTTCGGTGCAACTACATAAACCGCAGAACCGCTTGCACGTCTTATTCTTGCTATTACCCGTCCGTCAAAATTCCTAACAGGATGGTTTATGCCCATGATATAGGCAGACTGAAGTCCGCAATCCGGGTTTGAATTATACTGTATAGTACCGTAATTTAATTCGTATTTGTAACCAAACTGTTTGTTATAGGAATTTATGGGCTGAGTAACTCTTACCCTTACATATTTCCCTAACATTTTTATCTCCCTATCGGCGTGTAAAAAACGCTCTAACATAATTATGAAGATATTATACTAATAATACGGAAAAATTACAAGTGAAAACGGAAAACTTTTTTATATTTAGTCTTATATTGTTCGGATTTGAATATAAATTACGGAAAGAGAAGGGGGATTTAACCATGAAAACAGTATTTTTATCTAAAAGAAAAGTTGTGGCGGCAGCGGTGATTTTTGCTTTGATTTTGTCAGCGGGAATTTTCGGAATAGGAAAGGGAAGTGTGGCAACCGTGGCGGAAAACAGGTTACTGCCCATTTATTGCGTTAAGTCGGAGAAAAAAAGAGTTTGCCTGACATTTGATGCGGCATGGGGCAATGAGGACACGCAGGACCTTATTGACATTTTGGGAAAATACAATGCAAAAGCTACGTTTTTCGTTGTGGGTGGCTGGGTGGATAAATATCCCGACAGCGTTAAGGCACTTGCAAAGGCGGGACACAGCATACAAAATCATTCAAACACTCATCCGAATTTACCTACATTGTCCGATGAGGGGATAAAAAAGGAGATAGAACTTTGTAACCGGAAGATAGAGAAAATCACGAAGAAATGTCCGGTACTGTTAAGACCGCCTTACGGTGATTATAACAACAATTTAATTAACGTGATGAACGGTTTGGGTATGTACACTATTCAATGGGACGTTGATTCCCTTGACTGGAAGGATATTTCCGCAGATGAAATATATAACAGAGTTACGGAAAAAGTAAAAAACGGTTCGATAGTTCTGTTTCACAATGCGGCATTAAATACACCGGAGGCTTTGCCGAGAATACTTGAAAAGTTAAAAAAAGACGGCTACGAATTCGTAACCGTGGAGGATTTGATTTATAAAACGGGATATGGCATTGACCATACCGGAATGCAATATTTAACAGATGAAAAATCAGTCAAACAAAGCTCTTAATTCATCAATGCGGACTTCCGGATTCATATTCTGTATGGTATGGGCATCACTTCCGAAATGGAAAACCACACCGATTTCTTTTCCCAAATTCCAAAATCTTTTTGAAAATTCCGGAAAAGCGAGAGCATCATCACGGTTGATTTCCCATGCGGTTTTGTTATCCCGTGCAAGAGTCAGCAGGTCGCCTAACTGATTATCCGTCATGGCGTTTGTAACACAGTTTTTATCTTCAAAACAACGGATATATCCTGCCATTACCGGGTGGGCAATACAGTCCGCACGTCCTGATTTGATTAAAGTTGACAGCACATCAAATGAATGTTTTGCATAACCTTCCGGGCTTTTGTCTTCGGGATGTTCCCAAAAATCAAGATGATAATGGTTGGCGGCATAAAGACGGTAATCAAGTTTTGAATTTACCTCATCCGAATCAAGCCATTTACCTACACCGTATGCGGAAAGTTCCGCTCCGAACAGGATTTTTACTTTTGCTTCGTAACATTCCGCAACATATTTATCCGCTTTGTTTTTTTCGATAATCGGTGCATCGGCATCATTGAAATGGTCAACAAGTGCAATCCTTTCAAGACCGAATTCCTCGGCTTTTCTGATAATATCTTTCACACGCATTTCCGTTTTTGCACATCCGGAAAAGGTGGTATGAACGTGGAGATTTTCTCTGACAAGTTCGTTGATATCGTAGCAGGGTTCTCTTAAATACATAATGCACCTCGTCTATATGTTAAGAATTACTATTGCGATCGTTCCCAAGATGATCGCAATAATTTTTTTGGTATTGGGTTTTTCTTTGAATACAAGGAATGATATGATTGCTACGGATATACCCAGTCCGCCGTTGACGCAGGGATAAAGTATAGCCGCATCGACTTTTGATGAAAGGACGGAAAGTATGCCGTTTCCCAGGCAACTGCCTATTCCCGCCAAAGCGGAGACCGAAAGGAGAGAACCGACGCTTTTTGAGGACTTCGACAGGGGAGTTTTATCTTTGCTTATCACATTGATAAAGAAGAAAATAACTGCCGATGTAAGATATGCTACCGCCATGAAAGTCATGGTGTTTTTATCGTTGTATTTCAAACAGTAACTTTTCTGAATTATTGCAGTAGAGCCGTTTGAGAAAAATGCAATTAAAATCAAAACAAGCCATTTGAAACCGGAGTTTGTCTTTTCCTCCTTCGTAATTCCCGAAAGGATAAGGGAAACGAGAATAAGCACAAGTCCGATAAACTGCAACAAGGTCATTTTTTCCGACATGAAAATCACGGAATATATAATAGGAAGAATAAGGCTCATATTTACTATAATGCCCGAAAGGGACATGGAACCGATTTCAAGGGCTTTTGCAATGAAGAATACGGCCGAAGCAAATAATATTCCGAATGATATTCCGAATATTAAATCGGATAAATCCGGCAAAATGAATTTCCCGTAAACGAAAAAGCATATTGCGGCTATCAGACAGTATAAACTCTGAAAGATGTAAATTCCTCTCGGTGAACGCTGAATTTTAGTCTGATAAATTTTAGTGGAAGTAAAGTTTAATGTAAAGGACAGCGTACACGCCAATATCAGTAAGATTTCCGTCATGATATCTCCTTGAACATGTATCCCGATTTTTCACAGTATTCTTGTGTATTTGAATCATCGTAAGAATAGAATGTAATACGTTCCGTACCGCAGTTAGTGAATACATTTTTGCCGAACACTATGTTTTCGTTGCGGAGGACTACCTTTTCCAATTCATAGCAGTATGCAAATGCACTTTCTCCCAAATATCCGACTTTTGACGGAACATCGGCTTCTTTGAGCCGCTCACATTGATAAAAAGCCTTCGGTGCGATTTCTCTCAGGGATTTCGGGAATGTAATTTTTTCCAAATGGGTACAGTCGGTAAAGGATGATGTACCCAGGGATTTTATTCCCTCACTGATTACAACCTCCGTAATGAAATGTCTTGAAAGAAAAGCGTGTTTGTTTATTCCGATAACAGGCTTGTCATCAAGTGTTGCGGGAATAACAACTTTTCTGTCTGTGCCGAGATATGAATCTATGAGAACATAATCCTTGTAAATAATATACTTGAAGTCGCCTTTTATAAGATAGTTTAAAGGTTTCGTTGTGCCGATATAACTGTCTATCTTAAAAATAGCTCCCTCTTTTTTCGCATTATCTTGTGTTGTGGAAAAAATATTTTTAGGATTATCTATATATACTTCTTCCGGAGTTTTCATAAACAGAGCCGTTGCTCCGGCAAAAATAATAAGAAAAATGAAAATTGATATTCTTTTAAAAGTCTTCGACGAATGTTGACCGGAATATTTATGATGATGTCTATGATGAACATGCTCATGTTCGGTCGTATGCTCATGTTCAAAATTTGAATTACTCATTTTTATCTCACAGCTTTCTTTAAGCATAACGCACTTATACGAACCCGATTTTGACGGGAAAATATTGTGCCTATGCTACGTTATTACATATACAAATCAGAATTTAGTGGGGTGTTGC
>JAZUKF010000106.1:0-8802 GCA_045643165.1 Acutalibacteraceae bacterium
CGCATCCTGTGCAGAGAATCATTGCCGCAACAAGAAGAAGGGAAACGATAATGGAAATCTTTTTCTTCATAAATAAACCCCCAAATAATATAAAAAATTTTTTGTTTATTTATTATACATTATTTATTTTGCTTTTGCAAGTTTTTTCTTAATAAATTGCATAAAATTTTTAAGATTTGTAAATAATTATCTGTATTTTGTATATATTTTAATGTTGAATGACATTTTATTTGCAATTATAATTTTAAATAAGAATAATTCATATTCAAAAAATTCAAAACCCAAGGTAACAATTTGTACCTTTACTAACGGTTCGGTTTGTGTTATTATCAAAATGCTGAAGGGAGACGATAATATTGCAGACCGGTCAAAAAATTGCCGAACTCAGAAAAAATGCGAGATTAAGCCAGGACGAACTTGCGGAAAAACTTTTCGTTTCAAGAGAACTTGTTTCAAAATGGGAAACAGGTAAAAGAAATCCGGATTACGGGATGATAACCGAAATTGCAAAGGTATTAAATGTTTTCCCTGATGAATTGTTCGATATCGACGAAAGTATTTTTGATGAAATATCACGGTGTTTTCCTGAAAATTGTGAATTGACGCAGGAAGAGTTGACATCAACACTTGATTCATTCTTGAAACAACTTTCAAAAACAGAACAAACAATTTTTATTTCAAGATATTATTATTTTCAAAGTTCGGAGCAAACCGCATCCCTGCTGGGATTAAGAAGCGGATACATAAGAAAAAGATTAAGCGTGATCAGAAAAAAATTAACTGATTTTACAAAGGAGTACATCAATGGATAAAAAAACTTTTTATAATGCAATCTGTAAAATTGATGAAAGTCAATTAAATGAATTTGAGGATAACTGTAAAAATATAAAAAAACGCAGAAAAATAATTAAAGGGGTTATATCATTTTCTTCCTGCTTTGTTATTTTTGCCGCAGGAATTTTAATCGTTAAAGGCGGTGTTTTTTCCGAAAAACCGCAAATCGCACAACCGCAAACAACTGTTACGGAAAACGAAGAACTTGTTACAAGAATAAAAGTTGAAAAAATAACACAGGAAAATCCGGAAAGAAAAACCGAAAAAACAAATCCGAAAAGAAAATTTCCCGATGAATCCGAAGAAAAAACAACTGCCGAAAAAATAACAGAGAAGGACAAGGAAACAAATATAAAGGGCGGAGATACACCGTACTTTATTCAGAAACACGAACTCGGTCCTGACGGAGTTTCTTATTATGAAGTATTTTGGCCGGCAACAGATAAATTTAATCCCCTTGAAGATATGACACTTGAAAAACGTTTTTCTTCTTTCAAATATAACGGCAAAACATACCATTGCGCACCGAACGGAGAAATTACATCAGAAGATTATGAACCTGAAATTCTCCAAAGTGAAAGAGCATTACATTATGAATTACGTTCCCCCGGTGAAAAGGTTGCGGGAATTGTGTACGCCGCAAGAGTAGATATTTATAAACTCAAAGGCATTGATACAAGCGAAGCGATTGCCTGCGTGATATCCTTTATGGGCGAAACGAAAGAATATAAGTATATCCCGTAAAGGAGAAATAATAATAATAATTTTACGGAAATAATGTAAACAAGATGATATAATAATCAAATCAAATTAAATAATAACAAAAAAGACGGTTATAAAAGATTAAACTTTCTTTTATGACCGCCTTTTAATATTATGTTTCAGTTCACTTTTCGGTAATAATATTCTATTACATACTTACGCTTATTAAACAATTATTGCTCGGGTTTTTGCTGGCTTATTACGATTTCGCCGTTACCTGCCTGTGCAACAACTGCCGCATCGAACAGGTCAACCGCACCGTCGCCGTTAACGTCGCCTGCAAGATAATATGCAGAGCCTTCTTCGTATTCCGATTCTGCATTACCTACGCAGAACAAATCTGCCAGGTCAAAGTTATCAACAACGCCGTCACCGTTTACATCACCGAAAATAACTATCGTATAAGTATCGACAACTTCGCCGCCTACTATAATATCAACAGTTGTTCCTGTTCCGAAACCGTTTGCCGTTTCGTGATAATCAAGTTCACAGCCGTTAACATCTACAAAATCTTCAAGAGAAGAAAGACCTTCTTCAAGTCCGTAAATTGTTTTTGTATCTTTATCAATTACCGCAGTAGAATCTTCCTTAGGTTCGATAGGTTCACCGAGTTTCGGGATAACTTCAGAATCAAGTTCGGTACGACATCCGGTACAATATTGTTTTTTAAGTCCTTCAGTTGTCTTTGTAGGCTCCGTAACAGTTTCCCATTCACCGGGTGTATGAATTCCCGTTGCGGGAGCAAGTTCCGTCTTACATACCGTACAAATTTGAGGATCTACACACGTTGCGGCATCGCCGGGCGTATGTCCTTTCTTTTCTTCAAGAACTTCACGGCAAATTCTGCAAAGCTGGTCCTTTGTACAAGTGGCTTTCGGTCCGGGAGTATGTCCCTTTTTTGCAACAAGAACAGTATGACATTCTGTACAAATCTGATCGGTTGTACATGAAGCCGCCGGTCCCGGAATATGATGTTTCTCAACAAGAACAGTACGACATTCCGTACAAATCTGGTCGGTTGTACATGTTGCCGCCGGTCCGGGAATATGTCCCTTTTTGGTAATGGGTTCGGTATAACTGTCTCCGCAGCCGGAACATGTAAATGTCTTTATACCGTTTTCGGTACATGTTGCGGGAGTTGTTTCAACTCCTTTATCGTAAGAATGTTTATGATAATGGAAGTTAGGAGTATCAAACAGATTTGTAACAGGATTATTTCCTTTCTTAACAAAAACTTCCAACCATTCATCACTGTCAAGACCGCCGTAATAAACGTCTGTAACAGCCTTACAACCGTCAAACGCATTTTCACCGATATTGGTTACACTTCTCGGAATAGTAATCTTTGTCGCTCCGGAGCATCCTTTGAAAGCACCTTCACTGATATTTACAACACCTTCGGGAATAAGGATTTCCGTAATATCTGTGATATTTGCAAATGCGTTCTCACCGATAATTTTGGTAGTTGCGGGAATTACTGTTTTCTTTGTGCCGTAAAGCAAAGTGTTGCTTGCAGTTTCGATAATTGCATTACAATCATTTCTGCTGTCATATACAGTATTTCCGGAATCAACGGACAATGTTTCAAGTGCGGTACATCCGCTGAATACATTTTCACCGATTGATTTAACAGTCTTACCGATTACAACGCCTGTAACATTTATACATCCGCCGAAAGCACCGTCGGAAATAGTGTCAACGGTACAATCTCCGAATTTTTCGGGAATTGTAACAACACCGGTTGCCTTAGCAAGGTCAACGCTGATAATCGTTGCATTTGAACCTACTTCGCAATATTTGAAAATTCCGTCTGATTTAATATTACTGTTTTTAATAACAGATTCCGCACCTGACATTACAGCCTGTGCGTTTGATGCGTTTGAACATGCGATTTTATAAACATTATTATTTGTTGCAACAGCACGTCCCGCACATTCGATTTTATCGAGAGTATCAATATAAGTATTCCATGCGGAAGCAGGATAATAACTCTTTTCAAGACCGTGTGAAAGATATTCTTCAGCATATTTTAAAGCATTTTCTTTATCTTCACTTGTCAAAATATACATGGATACATTTGACTCTGTGTTTGTTGCATCGTCCCATCTGCCTGAACCGTTAAGTTTAACGGAAAATTCATAATAACCTGAAACGTTGGTGGGAGTGTAAGTACACCAAACACCGGTTGTTGTATCCTCTGTTGACTCGTTCTCACGGTTACACCATAAAATATCGGCAAAAGTAAAGCCTGTGGGCGCAGTACCTGCAAAAATTACGGGAGTATTGCTTCCGCCGCCGTCCCATCTTTCTGTCTGCGTTTCATATCCGAGAGAAAATGCCGTGGGATTAACATAGCAGGAATTGATTTGATCTATCGAGTTAACGGAACAGTCGGTATCACGTTTTCCGGGAAGTCCGTTTACGGTACCGACAGCACCCTGTTTTCCGGCAGAACCTGCTGCGAAACCGTATGCGTATCCTGTAAGACCTGCAAATACAACTTCATTATTTTTGTCAAGCAAATCATATTCGCAAGTGTAACGGATTACGCTGCCTTTGTCGGCATCAATCTGACCTGAAACATCAAATTTTACACCGCTTGTACTGCAAACCGTTCCCGGTTCATAAGCAACATTAAAGGTTTTAACGGCACCGTTATCATAGAACGGAAGCAACGCACTGATTGAATTAACCTTAATGCTGTAATCCTTAACCTTACTTCTTACAGTGATTTGAGAAGAATAGGTCGTACCTACTTTAGAGGTATTTTCGTCAACCATGCTGAATGCGTTAATTTTTTCAGCACCTATTCCCGTAATTGAAGCATCAACATTTATGGAGTTCAATCCGACTTGAACGGAGCCGAATACGAGAACCAACGCCAATGCGGTTACGAGAATTTTTTTAATACTTTTTTTCATAAAAAAACTCCTCCTATCCTTTGAGTATTTTTCTACAAGATAATTATAACACATTCACAGTAATTGTCAATAAATAATTATAAATTTTATATATAAATACAACAAAAATCTTATTTAATGTCATTGCTATTGACTAATAGGAAAATATATTGTATGATAATTTCATCAATATTGCTTGGGAGAGATGATTCTTGAAAAAGAAAATCGGAGTTGTAACGCTCCATACTGCAATAAATTACGGTGTATATCTGCAGGCATACGCTATGCAGGAGGCAGTTAAAGAAAACGGCTTTGATGCGGAAATAATACATTATACAAAGAAAAACGGAACATCTGCCGTCCTTTCAAAATCCGAAAAAATCAAAGGCAGAGTTTTACATCCGTTCAAAACTTTGGATATTATCAATAATAAAATTATGCGAAAAAAAGCCGAATGTGTCAGACGTACAAACAGTTTTGTTGATTTCGGTGCATATAAATTCAATCTTTCGAGAACCTGCAATGACTTGAACGATGCTGAAAATATCGGTAAAAAATATGATGCTTTGATTTGCGGAAGCGACCAGATTTGGAATCCCACACATACAAACTGCGATCCCGTATATTTCCTGCAATTTTCGGACAAAGAAAAAATTGCCTATGCTCCCAGCATTTCTCTTAAAGAGATACCCGAAAAATATAAAAGTGATTTTAATAATTATGTAAACAGTTTTTCATGTCTTTCCGTGCGTGAATATTCCGGTGCGGAAATTATCGAAAAGGAAACCGGCAGAAAATGCGAAAATGTTGTTGACCCCACACTTATGTTTGACAGCGAAAAATGGAATGAAATTGCCTGTGACAGAGTTATTGAGGGAGATTATGTTCTTTGCTATTTTCTCGGTTATACAGAAGCACACAGAAAGTTAATCGAAAAGGTAAAAAAGAAATTCAATATAAAAATTGTTTCAATTCCTTTCACCTACAAATGCAGTAAAAATAAAAACTGTGAAAATTACTTTGCAACGATAGAGGAATTTCTTGCACTTGTGAGAGATGCTTCTTTTGTTATCACCGACTCATTTCACGGTGTTGCTTTCTCCACAAATTACAGAAAGAATTTTGCCGTTTTGAAACGTACCGACACACATTCGGACAAGCATTTGCGTGTTAACGATTATCTTGAAAAAATCGGTTTATCGGACAGAGTTGTTACTGAAAAAAATATGGATGACTTTGATTTTTCCGAAATTGATTATTCTGTTAGCGGTGAAAAACTTGAAAAATGGGTTCAGAAATCAAGAAGTTTTTTTGCTGATTCTTTAAAAAAATGTACTTCCGAAATTGATAAAAAATCGGAAAATAATATCCTTGATAATTTCATGAATGACTGTTACGGGTGCAGTGCCTGTATGGCGGTCTGTCCTACTGATGCCATCAAAATGGTAAAAAACGAACGTGGATTTCTTTTCCCCGATGTAGATAATGAAAAGTGTATTCATTGCGGAAAATGTCTGAAAAAATGTGAGATAAACAAAGAAAATGTCAGCCGTTGCGATGAGATTGAAACGGAAAATTATATCGCATGGATAAAGGACGAGGAAGAACTTCTTAAAAGTTCATCCGGAGGAATGTTTTACGTTTTGGCGGAAGAATTTCTTAAAAGAGGCGGCTATGTTTGCGGGGCGGTTTACAGCGATGACTTCAGAAGTGTTCGTCATATTGTCAGCGATAATCCCGAAGATATTAAGAAAATGCGCGGTTCAAAATATTTGCAGAGTGATAAGGAAAATGTTTTCAGAGAAATTAAGGATTTGCTTAAAAACGGCGAAAAAGTATTCTTTACCGGAGCCCCCTGCGAAACTGCCGCATTGAGAACATTTATCGGAGAAAACGAAAATCTTCTCACCATGAGTTACATCTGCCACGGACCTAATTCTCCGGAAATTCTCAAAAGTTATGCGGAGGAGTTGGAGGAAAAGTTCGGATCAAAATTAACCGGTTTCACAACGAGATACAAAAATGACGAAAAGTTACTTCCCCTCCATATTAAGGCGAACTTTGAAAACGGAGAAGAATATATTACCGAATATCCGTCATCTTCTATTTCAAGGATTTTCATGAGCGGATATGCCATGAGAAATTCATGTTTAAGTTGTAAATTCAAATGCTTCCCGCCGTTCAGCGATATTTATGTCGGCGATGTTCACGGAAAATATCTTGACGTTGCAAGTTATAATGAAAAAGGTGCTTCCTATGTGTTCACCTCCACAAAGAAAGGCAAAGAAATTTTAAATTCCGTAAAAGGAAAACTGAATTTTGCAGATGCAGACTTTGATACAATGGTCAGAAACAGAAATAATATTCTGTATCCCGTCAATGCACCGCATTTTAAAAAGTGCGACGAGTTCTGGCGGAATTTCAAAGAAATCGGAATGGAACCCACTGTGGAAAAGATGTTGCCGAAACGCAACAAAAACGGCGGTATGACGGTAAAAGTTAAAATCCTTATTAAGAAAGCATTAAATAAGTTTATATAATCAATCAAAAAAGACGGTCATAAAAAGTAAAACTGCTTTTTATGACCGTCTTAAATTTCATTCGGTAAAATCAACTTTTTCTATCTCTCTGTTTATCAGCACCGCAATGATGATATAAATTTTCGAACCGATTTCGCAAAGTTTTTCATCATTGGGTTTACCGCAAAGTTTTGCAAAATGTCTGCCGATTTTTGCCGGGATATCGTCACCGTTTCTCAAAGCGAGATAATAAAAAGTAAATGCGTTTGTTATATTATCGTAAAAGTCCTCATCAAGTCGAATTAACTCATCGTAAAGAGAATTTACCGCTATTGAAGAAAGGGACAATTTATCAAGTACAACATGAACGGTTGATTCCGCACCGAAAGTGAGAAGCATTTTAATCTGATAACAAATTTTCTCATCAGTACAATACTCGGAAATAATATCATGGAGTTCATCATCCTCAATAATTTGCGGATTGAAAACAAGATTTGCTATTCTCTTGCCCAAAAGTTTTGCTCTGTCGGAATTTCCGTTTGCATGATGACGTTTCATAGCCTCAACCACTCTGATAAAATTGTCAGCCTCATTTTCATCATTCTTCATTCCGAAAATTTTAATATCAAGATCTTCTCCGTTCATTTCTTCTCCTCAGGCAAATTAACGGTTTATTCATCGGCAACCGCTTCATCAGCCTCTTTTTCCGCTTTTTTCTGTAATCTCTTCATACGTGCTTTATAGGTTTTCAACTTATCAAGTTGTTTATCGGGAGTTGAATACTGTCCCACGGTTATGGGTTTAAAATTATACAAACCTTTGAAACTGCTTCCGCCGATGGTAAGAACACCCTTTGACTTGGCAAGTTTCAGATAATCATTCGTCTGCTCCTCAGTGTTATAAGGAGACCATGCTTCAATTCCGTCAGCACCGTATTCCAAACATTTATTGATAACGAAAAGATTGTTTTCGTATGTACCCGGATGGGAAATTATTGCAACTCCGCCGGACTCATGTATTGCACGAATTACCTCGGATGTTTCCTCATACTTTGCCTGAACGAGAACATTATTACTGCTTTCCTTAGTAAAGAGTTCCTTATAAAGGTCGCCGTACATTTCAGTAGTATAACCGCATTCCATTAAAGCTCTCATAATATGAGCACGGAAAATACCGGTAGAGCCTGTTGCGGTTTTTACGATAAAATCCGGTGAAATGGCAAATCTTTTGGCAATGGAGATTATTGTCATCTGACCGGCTTTTCTGCAAGCAAGCATATTCCTTCTGCAAAGACCTTCAAGACGTGCCGGACTGTCCGCAAGATAACACAATATATCAATTTCAGTCTTACTTTCACTGTCATAAGAAGAAAACTCTATTCCCGGAATAACGGTTACATCGTGCCTTTTTCCGATAAGTTCCCCTCTGATATTTCCTGCCTGACAGTTATGGTCGGTGATGGCGATAGTGTCAATCCCCTGCCTCTTGGCAAGAATGACAAGGTCATCAATCCCCAATGAACCGTCTGATAATTTTGTGTAACAATGCAAATCTGCGGACACGACAAATTCCTCCAAAAACATAAGACATCACCGCATTAAGACGATGCAAATCTTATCTGAAATATAGTGCTTTACACCGTTTTTATCATAATAAACGGTGTATTTTTAATCTTTACAGTACAATTTAACGTTTTTTAGTTATATAATCCCGTAATTATATATATTATAACCCGAAATTACAAATTTTTCAAGTAAAAAACTAATTAAAAATAAATATTTTTTTCA
>JAZUKF010000107.1:0-4619 GCA_045643165.1 Acutalibacteraceae bacterium
GTCGCCTTTCAAAAATGAGTGCAAAACCGATGGGAAAAGGCGGCGAGCCAAACCGTAACGGAGTTCAACTCCCGCCAGCCTATACATAATTTAAGTTTAAAATAAAATTTAATGAGGTATTAACAATGAAAAAAAGAATAACCAAAATTTTTGCCCTGTTATTCATTGTTTTATTGATTTTCGGTGCGATGCCTTTTTCGGCATTTGCGGATTTCAGAATTGATCCGAAAATTCAGGTACAGCATAAAAACGGCGATACGAATTCTTATCAAACCTTATTAAATGCCGTAAATGCAGCAAAAGACGGTGATGTTATTTCGATTGCAGGTGAAAATTTAAGTTACCATACAAAAGAAAATATCAATATCACCAAAAATATTACTCTTAAAACGGGTAAAAGTTTCAGCACTGATGCTAAATATCTTAAATACAACGGCACGAACGCACCACTGTTTACAGTAAAAAACGGTGCTACTCTTACAATCAAGGATTCTTTGATCTACGGTAACACGAATGCAACAAACGCTTACGGCGGTCTTATCAGAGTCGAAAAAGGCGGTAAGTTGATCATTGAGGGTAAAACAAGTGTATCAAACTGTAAACTGACGGCAAAGGATTCAAAAGGCGGTGTCATATATGCCGCAAAGGGCGGTAAGGTAACTGTTAATGCGGGAACATTCAAAAACAATTCCGCAACAACGGGAAATGATATTTGTGCCGAAAATAAAGACGATGTAACAATTAAAAAGGGCGTTACGGTAAGCGTCGATTATCAGGAGGGCGAAATTACAACCCTTTGTCCATACTGCGGAAAGGTTCACCCTGATAATTTTTTCGGTCGAATTGTCAAAATTTTTCATATTGTTCTTAACTTTTTTAAAAATTTATTTTGAGGTGTAATTTATGCTTTTAACAAAGATTTTATCATTTCTGCTGAGTATAATTATGGCATTGGCAACTTTCTTTTTTGGTGATTTTAACAAAGAGAGAAACCCTGATAACCCTGCACCGACTGAACCGGGTACTTCACAAAGCGGAGATGCTTCTGATGATAAATCATGGGGCGATATACATTGGAATTAACGGATAAATCCTATATCGCATATTCACGGTTACCCGTGTTTCAGCATCCCCACCGTTATTTCTTTATAAAATCCTACCGCTTTGCAAAAAAGTCACAAGGCATACGTTGAAAGGTAGATGACATTGGAAACAAAAGAAGAAACAAATTTAACGGAAACAACAACCGAAAGCAAACAACATACAGTTAATCACCGCAAGCCTCGTTATTATCACCGGGAAATAAAAAAAATCAGAGCGGTGTTGTTGGGGTTTGCAATGATTTATACCTTTGGTCTGCATCCTGCCGTGAGAGATATCGACTATATTGTTTTCAGCTTTGCGGTGCCGGCATTTTTCATTATATCCGGTTATCTTGTTTTAAGAGAAAGCAAAAACATTGAAAACCGTATTCTCCGGGCAATCAAGCGTACAGCAGTTTGTTTTATAATATTGGCTGTTGTATATTTTGCTTTATCCGTAGCGGTGGAACCGAAAACAACTATTGCGGCTGTTACTTCAAAAACATTTTGGCTTGATTTTATCGTATTAAATGTTTGGTCGCTTCCCATCGGCTCAACGATTTGGTTTGTTCAGGCAATGCTTTATGCCTACATTCTCATTTACATAATCTACAAATTAAACCTGCTGAAATTCGATATTTATATTGCGGTTATTTGCCTTGCGGTAACATTTATTTGCGGAGATCTTGCCTCAATTATAGGCTTTAATCTTTTCGGGCACACCTATTTGGGCGGAAACTTTCTTACAAGAGCATTGCCGTATATCCTGATCGGTTGCTTTATGCACCGCAAGAATAAATACTTTGCCAAGTTGAAAATAACTCATTATCTCCTTATCAATTTCATCGGTCTGGCTCTTTCATTTATTGAATTTTTCAGTTTGGCGACTTTTAATAAAGCAACTTATTTCGGTCATACGCTGGGAACACCGCTTACAGCAGTTTCCGTATGCCTGTTTGCCTTCTTATTTGATAGGGCGAAACTGAAGTCCGATTACTTCAAAACGCTTTCCCGCTCGGAAATGATGATACCGTATTTTGTCTGCTCACCTGTTTACTATTTCCTTGTAGAAATATTGAAGTTACAACATAGTGAATTTGCTTATTACATCGGCAATATTGTATCACTACTTGTCATTATTATCAGTTATGCTATTCTGTATGTCTATGCGTATATCCGTAAAGCGATACAAGAAAACAAAGAAGCAGATGAAGATGACGAACAATACAACGATGATGATAATAACAAAAAAGAATATAAAATTTACATTGCATCTGCGGGAAGTGATGAAAAATAAAAACCGAATATACATACATCAATAAAATATTTCGCAGTGATGCCTTGCAGGAAATAAAGAACCGTTCCGATGACGGTGTATTAAAACAGCTTTACCGTGATTGGAAATGGATCTTCGCTTTTGCATGGAACCGCAAAGGGCTTGTTATCCTCTATACGCTGATGGGACTTGCCGTTTCAAGTGCATCACTGCTTATTTCATACCTTTGTAAAATGCTTATCAATACCGTTGTTGCAAGCGAATATCAAGGCTTTGTGCTTCTTGCGGTCGTTTACGGTGTCGGGATCGTATTAAGTATTGTAACAGATGCCGCCGTCAGCCGACTTTGTGCTAAAATTACGATTTGTGTCAACAACGATATTCAGGAAAAGATTTTTGCACGGTTAATAGATGCCAAGTGGTCGGATATAGCAAAATATCCCACAGGTGACCTCTTGAACCGTTTTAACAGTGATGTCAGCACCATCGCCGCCAATGCGGTAAACTGGATTCCGAGCATCATTGTCAATGTCTATACCTTTGTCGTTACTTTTATCATTCTGTGGCAGATGGATATTGTCATGGCTCTCATTTCCGTACTTGCCGCACCCGTTCTGCTTGCCGTTTCCCGTTATTTTGTGAAGAAACTGAAAGAGCAACGCAAGAAGGTCGCAGAGCTTAATTCCGATATGATGTCTTTTGAAAACGATACCTTTTCTAATTATGAAATGATAAAGTCTTTCGGCATCAATGACTTTTACAACCGTCAGATGTCCTCGTGGCACGGAAAATATCGGGATTGCAATTTGGACTACAATAAAATCGAAATCCGTTCTCATGTAATTATGTCCGTAATATCCACTTTGGTAGGTGTTGTTGCTTTCGGCTATTGCCTTTACCGTCTTTCAATCGGTCAACTGCTTTACGGCGATATGACCTTTTTCCTTTCTCAGCGGAGTAATGTTTCATCCCGTTTCAATTCCATTGTGAATGCTTTTCCGGGACTTTTAAACAGTGCGGTATCCGCACAGAGGGTACGTGAACTTATTGAATTTCCCACCGAACAGCATAGCGAAAGCGATTTAACCGAACTTTCGGAAAGCATGGGAATTACAGTCAAATTCAACAATGTAGCCTTTTCCTATGACGAAAACGCACAGATTTATAAAGGCGGAGATTTCATTGCCCGCCCCGGTGAGATCGTTACGGTTTTAGGTTCATCCGGCGAAGGAAAAACAACGCTTATGCGTATGATTTTAGGGCTGATTTCACCTGACAGCGGTGAAGTAACACTCATCGGCTCGGACGGTAAAGAAATGCCTGTAAATGCCGATTTACGCAAACTCATTTCCTATGTGCCGCAGGGCAATACCACCATCACCGGCACGATAGCCGAAAATATGCGAATGGTCAAAGAAAATGCCACCGATGAGGAAATTATCACAGCACTGAAAACTGCTTGTGCGTGGGATTTTATAAAGGATTTGCCTAACGGTATCAATACACGTCTCGGCGGTAACGCACACGGAATTTCAACAGGACAGGCACAGCGTATTTCCATTGCCCGTGCCATTCTTCGTAATTCACCCATTTTAATGCTTGATGAGGCAACAAGTGCTTTAGATGTTGACACCGAAAACACAGTATTACATAATATCGTATCTATGTGTCCCGATAAAACCTGCATCGTATCCACCCACCGACCGAGCATTCTGAAACTGAGCAGCAGAGTTTACCGTGTGGAAGATAAAAAACTCGTTGTGGTCGATACGAACAACCGGTACGAAGAAACCAATCAACGTATGACATTTCAGGACTAAAATAAATATCTGATACATCTTCTGAAAAAATAACCCCCGGCTGAGTCGGGGGTTGTAATTTTATTCAATCAATTTCAAAAAGCCGTCAACAAATGCGTTAGGAAAAACGAATGTTTTTTCCACATCTTTGTCATTAACTTTAAATGTTACGTATATATATTTTTGCTTGTTATCTATCCGGTATATTTCACCTGAACCGAATAATTTATGTTTAGGCTGGCGGGAGTTGAACTCCGTTACGGTTTGGCTCGCCGCCTTTTCCCATCGGTTTTGCACTCATTTTTGAAAGGCGACAGCCTATCTGCAAATTCGTGCTTCACCGAATGAAAAAAGGTGGCGGCACAAACTTCTGCGAACCAAAATGAGGCAGAATTTTTGATCCGATGAAGACGAGGAGTGCAGATATACTGCCGTATTTCAAACGACAAGGCAAAATCGGGC
>JAZUKF010000108.1:0-9749 GCA_045643165.1 Acutalibacteraceae bacterium
TAAAAAACAGTTTCACTCATAAATGCACCGTCTTTATTTCATAATTCTTTCGGCAGTTTTTGTTATTACACTTTCAAAACCGTCATTTTTTAAACTTAATAATCCCTCAATGGTGGTTCCTCCGGGGGAACATACACGGTCAACCATTTCGATGGGATGTTCGTCTGATTTATCCAGAAGAATTGCACTTCCGGAAACCGTTTGTCTTGCGGCAAGTTCGGAAGCAGAACAGTCCAATCCGAATTTTTGCCCTGCAAGCGATAATGCGTTTGTAAATTCTTCTGTCATTTGAGCAGTTATTTTTGAAAGCATACAGGCACTTTTAAAATGATCTTCGTCATAAGTGATGATTTCCGAAAATGAAAAAATATCATTTATTATTTCATTTTCTTCCGTGCTGCAATTATCAAAAGAAAGAATTGTAAGACTTTCGATGTTATAAAAGAAAACTTTTTTTGCTTTATATTCCGTCAGATCGTCAATATCCGAAAAAGAAAAATCATCATTTCCGATCAATAAAACCGTGCCGTTAAATTTAATAATATCTTTATATTTTGAAATAAAGTCAGTGATATTGTTTTCTATGAAAAGAAAATCAATTTCGGATAAAAATTTTTCGATTTTTTCATTTTCCGAAAAGTATTTTTTAATGTATTTTTCGGGGATTTTTTTTGAAATTATATTATTGAAAGATGTAAGAAATCCGATTTTGTTTTTCATAATATGAGAAATCCTTTCGATTATTCAAAAAGTTCACCGTTAAAATTATAGTTTTTTCCATCCGGATTATCGGAAACTATATATTCGCCTAAGTCGAAACGGGGGAAATTATGAGTGCCGTTTCTTTCGGAAATCGGAGGAAGATTTTTATAATCCTCTCCGTAGATAAAACGAAGGAAATTATCATATCCTACGGGAGCGGGGACTTTCATCCCTTCAAAATCAATTTCGGTACAGCCGTCAACCCATTCCAAAGGGAAAGAGCCGATGTTGATATTGAGTCCCGTGCCGTCAATGACTTTTGAGGATTTACTGTTCTTAAACATTGTGAGAGAATGTTTCGCAAGACCGTGAATACATGAAAATGGAATGAATTTGATAAAGAATTTTATTATCAAAGAAAGATAGTATTTGTTTAATTTTTTATCTGCTTTGCCCGTCCATTTTATGTTAAGCATACGGATTACAAGTTTGATATAATGAAGTTGTAATTTTGAAAGTTTTTTGTTTTCCGACGTTTTATCATATATAAAGATATCAAGATAAACACCGTTTTCGATTTTATACTTGTTAGAAAATTTTGTTGAGAAGAAGGTGCCTTTAAGTCTTATTTTATCAAAGAAATAATGCACGTTTTTATCCTGCTCGTATGAGCAGTAAACAAATTTTTCGTTAAGTTCACCGGGAACGATTTTACTGAATTTTTCATAGTCTTCACGGAGCATTCCTATGTCAACATCATCATCCCAACTAATGGTTTTTCCGTTTCTTACCGCTCCTAAAAGAGTACCACCGGTGATAAAATAATTTATGTTATGTTTTTTGCAAATTCTGTCAACTTCTCTCAGCAATTCAATTTCAAGTTCTTTAAGCCGGTCAAGTTTTCCGCAGTATTGTGTGAGATTTTTTCGTATATCCGCTTCAATATTTCTTGAACTGCAAACGGTAAAAAGTACAGACTCGGAAAGTGAAACAGGACTGAATTTTTTAGATGAAATTTTTAAATCAGACAGAGCAAAATATTTTTTCTTTACGGGTGAAATTTCACTTTTTAATGTGAGAGTATCATCAAAGAGAGAATGAATTTTCTCTTTGATTTCTTTTGCAGAAGTATTAAAACTCGTAACATGATAAATGTTTCCGCTTTTGAGAGTGCTGAAAGATAAAGCGATGGCTTTTATCGCATCCCTGATATATGTTACGGAAAAAATATTTTCGCAGTCCGCTTTTGTGATTTCCACCGTATTTTTTTCAAAAATATCATTGATGATTTTGTCAAAGGAGATGTGTGAACATTCATCTGCGCAGGGACCGAAAATATCGGAAAACCTTAATATCACCGCTTCCGTATCGTTTTTAATAAATGCTTTTGCCTGATTTTCACATTCACTCAGCCTTTTGAAAGCTTCAATGTCATTTTCTTTAAGAAATGGTAAAAGTTCTCCTTCCGCAAGGGACTCAAAGGAGGAACAGAAGGCTTTGTATTCAGGCAGGATTTCAACAAAGATTACACGGCTCCCCTGAGGCAGAGAAGCGGGTAAAGTTAAACCGTTTTCATCCCTTAAATCCGCAAAAACAAGAAGTTTGCAAACAGTATTTTCATTAACATCATATTCTTTGATACCGTATTGAGAAAGAGATTTAACCGCAAAATCCGAGAAGGAATTTTTGCGGGCGATATAACGAATGTTGCCGGAAATATTGCAATCGAGATATATTTTTCGGGCATTATTTAATTCATTAAAGTAAAAATCGTTCATGCGTAACCTCTGAATACTTTTTTAATAATTATAGTTAAAATATTACAATGTGTCAAGAGAATGTAAAACCAAAGGGATTTATTGGCTAATATTGACATAAAAATTTAAAAAAATTACATATTTTTAACAAATTGATAATTGCAAAAATGATGTTTTGGGGTTATAATATTAACATAGGGAAATTTGTATTTAAACAGATGAGTCATAATATTTTTTACACAGCGAAAGGAGTAATATTTATGGCACTCACAAATAATAAAAGCATGCTTGAATGGATTGACGAAAAAATCAAACTTGTCAATCCCGATAAAGTAGTATGGATCGACGGCTCGGAATCTCAGATTGAAGAGCTCAGAGCAGAAGCCTGCTCAACAGGTGAAATGATCAAACTTAATCAGGAAAAACTTCCCGATTGTTATCTTCACCGTACAGCAGTAAATGACGTTGCCCGTGTTGAGGGACGTACATTTATCTGTGCCCCCACAAAGGAGGAAGCAGGTCCGACAAATAACTGGATGGAACCTTCCGAAGCATATAAAATGCTTTATGATATTGCAAGGGACAGTTATAAGGGACGTACAATGTACGTTATTCCTTATTCAATGGGACCTGTGGGTTCTGAATTTTCAAAGGTTGGTATTGAACTTACCGACTCTATCTATGTTGTGCTTAATATGTGCATTATGACACGTGTGGGCAAGGCTGTTCTTGACAGTTACGGCGACGGTGAAGATTGGGTTAAAGGTCTCCATTGCCGTTGTGATATTGATGAGGAGAAGAGATATATCTGTCAATTCCCTCAGGATAATACGATTATTTCCGTTAACTCCGGTTACGGCGGAAATGTTCTTCTCGGTAAAAAATGTTTTGCTTTGAGAATTGCTTCTTACCTCGGTAAGAATGAAGGCTGGATGGCAGAGCATATGCTCATCCTCGGCGTTGAAAATCCCAAGGGTGAAACAAAATATGTTTGTGCCGCATTCCCCTCAGCCTGCGGTAAAACAAATCTTGCAATGATGATTCCTCCCGAAAGTTACCGTGCAAAGGGCTATAAGGTATGGTGCGTAGGCGATGATATTTCATGGATTCGTAAGGGCGCAGACGGCAGACTTTATGCTATTAACCCTGAGAACGGATTTTTCGGCGTTGCTCCCGGTACAAACGAAAAATCAAATCCCAATGCACTTGCTTCCACAAAGCAGGGTACAATCTTCACAAATGTTGCACTTAACCTTGATGATAATACTGTTTGGTGGGAAGGTCTTGACAAAAATCCTCCCGAAAATGCAATCGAGTGGAAGGGCAATAAGTGGAACGGTAAAGAGAGCGAAGAAAAGGGTGCTCATCCCAATTCAAGATTTACTGCTCCCGCAAAGAACTGTCCCTGCCTCAGCAAGGAATTTGAAAATCCCCAGGGTGTTCCGATTTCCGCATTCGTATTCGGCGGACGCCGTGCTAAACTTGCTCCGCTTGTATATCAGTCAAGAGATTGGAACCATGGTGTATTCGTAGGTTCAAGCATGGCTTCCGAAACAACTGCCGCCGCAACAGGTGCAGTAGGTGTTGTTCGTCGTGATCCCATGGCTATGATTCCTTTCTGCGGATATAACATGGCTGATTATTGGCAGCATTGGATTGATATCGGTAAGGATCTTGATCCCGATAAAGCACCTAAAATCTTTAATGTTAACTGGTTCAGAAAAGATGAAGACGGCAACTTTATGTGGCCCGGATTTGGTGATAACCTTCGTGTTATCGAGTGGATTCTTGACCGTTGCGAAGGAAAAGTCGGTGCAGTTGAAACTGAAATCGGTTACCTTCCCAAGGCTGAAGATATCAACCTTGACGGACTTGAGGGTGAAGTTTCCGTTGAAAGCCTTAAAAAGATTCTTGATGTTGATAAGGCTCTCTGGAAAGAAGAAGCAGACGGAATTGAAGATTTCTATCAGACAAAGTTTGACGGAAAAATTCCTGCAGAACTTAAAAAGGAACTTGAAACTCTTAAAAATAATCTTAAATAAGATATATGATTAAAACAAAACCGTTTATGAAATCGAAAGAAATCATAAACGGTTTTTTTATTTGTTTTTATTTTTCAAATGTCCATTTTTTCTGCATAATTACAGCGGTTGATTTTTCATCGGGATGAGCGTAAAAGACGGTTAGCAAACTTCCGTCATTCAGTTCAACCGTTGATGGATAGCCCAGATCACCTGAAACGGAATTGTTATTGTAAATCCAATAATCCTTATCCCATGTTTCTCCGTTATCAAAACTGAACATGGCTTTAATTCCGTAAGGCTCATCTCTGTAACCGTATGTTGCGATAAGGACACCGCTTGA
Source organism: Acutalibacteraceae bacterium (assembly GCA_045643165.1). Taxonomy (GTDB): domain Bacteria; phylum Bacillota; class Clostridia; order Oscillospirales; family Acutalibacteraceae; genus SIG575. The sequence goes on from JAZUKF010000108.1 coordinate 4,824, forward strand.
ATGTTTCAGAATATGTGCCGGAGCACCTTCACGGTTATGGAAAATCTGACGGGGTTTTGTCCAGGTCTTGCCTTTGTCAAAGGATTCCGATTGAAATGTTGTAAACATATCGTTTCCTTCACCACGGATAAGACATAAAATTTTACCGTCATCCGTTTCTATTGCGTAAGGTTCACAAAGATTACAGTTATCCGCATTATCCATTTCACCGACAAATGTCATATTCCCGTTTTCATCAACGGAGTATGCCTGAATACATTTTTCGTTGGGAGTAAATTCATCATTTTCGCTGAAAACACGTCCCACCCAAAGGAGAGTTCCGTCTGAAAGCAGGCATGGTCCGTGGGGTGAAGTTACGGGACTTTTGTGAATTTCACCGAATGTAATTCCGTAATCTTTACTGATACGAAACTCCGAGCCTAATGCTTTTTCTTCCTCTTCCGGGGGAACAAAAGCAAGATAACCGAGTTTGTATTTGTCTATCGGAGTTTCTCCGAAATTTTTAATATCATTTTCGACACAATTCCTTTGAAATTCTACAGAATTATTGAAGGATGAAACGAAAACATTTTTTTCACCGAAAGGTGTAACGCCTCCGTCCCTGTCATCAAGAACCGTGTCAATGACCGGTGTGGGAGAGGAATAGGTTTTGCCCTCATCCTCGCTGAAGGAAAGCACCGCTTTACCGAAGGGACAAACGTGATTAAGTCTGAACCCCGATGCGGCAACGGCAATTTTCCCGTTCTGAAGCCTTGCGACTGTGGGCCAACCGAAGTATTTATGTATACTTCTTTCGTTTGACATTATTATTTCGGCATCACTTAAAGATATGATTTTCAATGTCAGCACCTCGTTAAATCGTTAAATCATATTTTTCGATTTTACCTTCAACAGAAAAATCAAATTTTTTCAAAACAGATTTAACCTGTTCATTATTTTCATCGCAAAGAACACGGACTTTGCTGTAACCGTATGCTCTTGCGATTTCAAAAATAAATTCCGTTACTTCCGTGGCAAGTTTTTTATTTTTATATTTCGGCATAATACTTCCGAAGGAATGTCCGCGGTATAAACGTGTAATATCGTTAAGCGCATAACAAAAATCCATACATCCCGCAATGTTACCGTCATAATAAATAAACAACGAGTTAAATCCTAAAGAATTATTATTATTCATATATTTAGCATCGGTTGCCGCTTTAATAAATTCATCGTAAGTTTTATTAAAGACAGACGGGAAAGGCAATGCCTTATTGTTCAGGAAATCGTTATAAAAAATGTTGAAATCATTTTCGTCAACCTCATAAAAGTGGCGAAGCTCATATTTGTGTCCGTTTTTCTCAAATGAGGAATTGATTTTTTTCGTTTTTGCTTTTTCGCATTTAATAACTTCTCCGGATGAAATGAAAAATCTGTAAAGATCGTTTTCGGCAAGGGGAGAACTAATCAGATTTCTTTGCAGATTAAGAGGAATATCGCCGAATACCGTTCTTGCAAAAAATTCATCATTTTTCTTTTTAAGAACGCCTACGGTTTTACCGATTTTACTGCAATGAGGATTATATTTTTCGAAATCGTAATCAATAATATTATTCCTGTTATAGGATTTTATAATATTATTTTTTGTAAGCTTCAACAATGAGCCGTTTCTGTCGGCACAGACTGAACAAAAATCATAAATTTTAATATGAAATTCAGTCAAAACACGTTTTCTGATAACTTCATATATTTCTTCTTTATTTTCATAATCGCTTTCAAAGTAGCAGATAATACGGTTCACAGAGTCAGGCAGATTGATAAATCTTAATTTTTTTATTTCAAATTTTTCGGCAACATCGTTAAGATTAAATTCTATACCCTGGGATAAAAACTTGTTGCCGTTGTAAATTATCATATCATCTTCTCTGTCGCAGATAAAAACATTTTCGTCGCTGATAAATCCTATATCCCCGTTAAAATAATATTCTTTATCATTCAGTTTCAGGAAGTTCACATTCTTCAAAGTATTGTTTGAAAAGAATTTTTTTGCCATTGCAGGTGAAGAGATTATTACACGTCCCCGTTCCCCGTCAGGTAAAATATTATTTTTCTCATCAATAACGGAAATATCGTAAAATTGATTTCCTTTCGGACCTACGGAAAGATAATCGCAATCTTCATTTCTGCGGACTCTCTTATCTTTTTCAGAGGCTTTCAGCGTGGTAATCAAACCGCATTCGCTTAAACCGTAAGTATTCAGAATATAATCCGGGTTGAAATTGTAATTTTTAAATTTATTCTGCATATCGGCATAAGTGTTGGGACTTATCCTTTCACCGCCGATGATAATTCTTTTCATAAAGGGGAGATTTTTCGCCCTGTTTAAAGATAATTCACGTTCTACGGCGGAAATTATCATTGATACATTCGTGATTTTCTCTTTTTCAATCAAATCAAAAAGATTTTCATCTTTTTTTGAGATGTAAGAGGGATTTACCATGATGCAGGTACAACCCACATATAAGGGCAAAATAAAACCCGTAACAATTCCGAAAAGGTGAGAAAACGGAAGATAAGATAAAACACGGCTCTCTTTATCATATCCCCAATCGGTTTCGCCGATAACGGCACTTGAATAAAGAGAAGTTTCCGTTAAGCACATTCCTCTGGGAAATTTCGTTGTACCCGATGTAAGTTGAATAAGAGAATAATCCTTTTCGGAAAAAGAAACAGTGGCATGTTCAATATTATTGATGTTAATAAGTTTTACATTGCGTTCTTCGAAAAATGCTGATTTTTTAAATCCCGATGAAGTGAATATCGCAAAAGGAGAAACACTTTCGATCACTTTTATTATTTCATTTTCTATTTTAGAAAAATCGTCATTATATCTTATAATGACAGGCACTATTCCATTGGCAAGGAAAGAGAAAAGCAGACCAATCAAATCCTTTGAATAGTCAAGACAAATTCCGCAAATTGAATTTTTATATGACACGGTTTTTTCTTTATAGTAAAGGTAAGTATCATAAAGTTCGCCGTATGTAGCAGTAACAACATCGCCGTTTTTACCGTAGAATTTATAAGCGATATTGTCTTTTTGCTTTTCCGCATTTTTAATTAAAGAATTTATCAAAAAATCAAAACTCATTTCTGCCCTTCTTACTATCTGTTTTTATTTTGAAAGCAAGTAATGGAAAGCCTGACCTTCGGAAATATAGAATTCATAAGTACCGTTTTCCTCTATGGGAGAATTGATGAAATTCGGCTTTTGACATATCGGGATAATTCCGAAGTTTGTTTTTGCAAAAAGTTTATCATTTTCTTTGATTATAGTTCCTGTTGCTTTGCCGATATCTGTTGTATTATCATTATAAGGAACGGTATCATAATCAATTACGGAATTGCTGTAATAAACCTTTAAAATATTATTTTTACTGAGTTTCATCAATGAACCTGACCTGCCTACGGCGGTTTTACAACAGTCAAAGAGTCTGATTTTGAATGTCTTGAAAACTATATCTTTAATTTCGCTGTATGCCCGGTCAATAACATCGGTATCACAATCCAAATAGCATATTACGGTGTTGATCGTATTCGGCAAATTGACAAATCTCATTTTGGCAATATTATATTTTTCGGCAATATCTTTAAGACGGTATTCAATGTATTGACTTAAAAATTTGTTGCTGTTGTATGTGATCACATCATCCTCACGGTCGCAAATGAAAATCTGTCCGTTACTGATAAATCCCACATCACCGTTGATGTAGTAATAATCGCCGTCAATAAGATGAAACTTAACTTCGCTGTTTATTCCGCGGGAGAAAAATCTTCTTGCAAGCATTTTTGAAGAAAGTCCGATTTTTCCGTATGTGTTTTCGGGGAGTATCTCATCTTCATTCTCTCCGATAATTCTCACTCTGACAAATTCATCGTCAACAGGACCGACGGAAAGGAAATCAGTACTTCCGAAATGAGCGATTTTCTCACAGTCATCTTCGTCGTTGTGGGCGGTGATGAAACCGATTTCAGTCATTCCGTACATGTTGGCGATTGCTTTTTCGTCAATATTGAATTTTTTGAATTTATCTTTTACATCTTTGTATGCGTTAACGCTGAGCCGTTCTCCGCCGATAATGATTTTTCTGACAATGGAAAGGTCCTTGAAATCATTGTATAAAATTTCTTTCTCAATAGAAGCAAAAACGATTGAAAGATTTGTTACTTTTTCTTTTTCCATAATGGAGAAAAGAGTGTTTCCGTTTTTGTAAAGGATATGAGGATCAACAAGAATACAGTTGCATCCGCTGTAAACGGGAAGTGTAAATCCCGTATGAAATCCGAAGATATGATGAAACGGCAGATATGAAAGATTGGTGGACTCATGGGAATATTTCCATACTCTTGAAATATACAAAGCATTTTCGAGAATAGACTCATCATCTAAACACATACCTCTGGGAAACTTTGTTGTTCCCGATGTCAGCATTACTATTGAGTAGTCTTTTTCCTCGAAAGTATCTTCGCAAACGGGAATATTGTTGATGTTTATTATTTTTACCCCTTTTTCTTTTACATACTCTAAACTGCTTTCCTCAGCGGTGGTGAAAACGGCATAAGGGTTCACCGTATCTATGGTTGTTATCATATCTTCCCTGACAGATGAAATATTGTCATCGTATCTTACCAATACCGGAACGATACCGTTGTTGAAAAAAGAAATGATAAGAGAAAAATAATCAACAGAATAATCAAGACAAACGATACAAACCGAGTTTTTATAAGATTTTACAATTTCATTATAATATTTAAAACGGTTATAAATATCGGTGAAAGGGATAAATTCCGTTACTCCCGACTTATGATAAACTTTATATCCGTGATTATCATTTTTCATTGCGTTTTCTTTTAAACGTTTTGCTAAAAAATGTTCTGCCATATAAT
>JAZUKF010000109.1:0-27008 GCA_045643165.1 Acutalibacteraceae bacterium
GTTGTAACAACTACAGAATCAACCTTCTTGTAGTCATCGGCAATATAACTGTTATCAAGCATTTCCGCACCGGCAGATTGAATATAATAGTAATGATAAGCTTCTCTACCGCCGCTATCCTGTCTTACAAGTTTTACTTCAAATTCTTCAAATACGCTTTCATCCTGTAAAGCATAGTTTGCAGCTGAACCGTATTCTTCAAGGAATCCGCCGGGGGCGAACCAGCTATCAAATGAAGTGCCGTAATAATAACCGTATTCAACCCATCCTTCGGGAGCACTATCATTAAATGTACCGCCTGTTATAAAGCCGGAAAGAACATACGGAACGTCAACTTTGTCATGGAAAATTCCACCTGAGATTGAAAGATTATCAGTAACTGCATCATCATACTGAGAAACAGTTAATGTGCCGTTAAATACACCGCCGGAAATATCTACTTTATTAGATGTAGAATATAAACCGTCATAAGCATAAAATTGGTTTTCGATATCACCGTCAAATACGGGTGCACCGTTTTCACCGTTGCTGATAGTCATTTTTGAACCGTAAGTTTGGATAACATCGGTTACTCTACCGCCGGTAAAGGTATAAGAAAGCTTGTTGCTTCCGCCATAATCATATATTGCACCAACTGTACCGCCGTTCATAGTGAAATTCAATTCGTTTGTATCACCGAGATACTGGCACCAAACTGTATAATAATTATCACTGGATTTTACTTCACCACCATTAAGCGTGAAGTTTGCAGGACCGTTACCGGAATAACCGTTTGCAACTCTGACCGCATTTCCCGGTACATCACTACCGACAGTACCACCGTTAATAACAACACTTGCATTTGACCATGTGTCAATTTCATAACAAATGTTGCCGATAATTCCCTTTGCGATCGTACCGCTCTCAATAGTTAAATTACCTTTATTTTGGATTACATTGTTTGCATAGTTTTGTCTGGGATCCGACCACCAGTCTCCTGCGTCTTCTTGAGACAATCCTGTATTTGTGAGTAAGCCGTCTCCCTCAACGCTTGAATCTAAAATAGTAAGATTACCATTATTTAAAATAGTATTTGAACCAGCGGCTTTTGTTGCAATACCTGTAACTGTAAAACCGTTCAAATCAAGAGTAATTGTATATCCGGAAGGAATAGTAACACCTGCATTACCTTCAATATTTTCATCGTCAATCATAACGATCGTTGCAGTTTTATTCGGCATATCCTTAACAGCATCAACTGCATCTTTAAGAGATGCAAATTTCGTTCCATTGATTTCTGCAACGTTGACAACAGGTTTGCATACTGTCCATGTGCCGTCTCCGTTATCAACAGCAACGTAATCTTCTGCAATATAATCATCAGAAGGTTTAACATTATATGTTCCGCCGGATAATTGTATTTTACCACCGTCTTCGGACACATAGTATTTTGTTGTACTTGTGCCGTTGCTAAAATTAAAGTTACCTGATAATACATTAATTTCCGCATAACAAATGGAATCAAACATATATGGATCAGTTGATGGAACATCTGCATTTACGTTAACATTATCAACAATAATTTTACTGCAATAATCTGTCGAAAAACCATATGCGCAAAATGCCTCGTCCTGTTCACCGGCAAGGTTGATTTCCGAATTTCTTATTTCTACAATACTTCCTGCAAGTGCTGCAACAGCAGCAATTTCATATTCATAGCAGTTAATTGTAACACCGTCAAGAATAACTTTATTCTTCATTCCGCCGGCATAAACTGCTCCGCCCTGTACTGTACCTTTACCTCTGGTAATTTCGATTGTACCGTTGGTGATAGTAGCAACATCGTCTTCATCACCGCAAATACAAAATGTACCATTCTGTGCACCGGTTGAAGAAATAGTATGTCCGTCAAGGTCTAAAGTGATACTTGTATCGCTCAAGTCGATGCTTTTTGAGGACTCGATATCTGCAAGAAGTTTAACTGTTCCGTTTGTTTTTGCAGCTTCTTCAATCGCTTCATCAAGTGTTGCATAACCTACGCCGTTAACTTCAGCAACATTGCCTTCGGCAAATGCCACCATGGGAACCATAGTGAGAACCATTAAAGCAGCTAACAATAACGATATAATTTTATTAGTTTTTTTCATAACATTACTCCTTATAAAAATTATTATTTTTTTAATTTTCTCGCTTCTCATTAGAGAAATAAATATATAATTAACATTTATCCGCCTATCTCCTGACCTAAGGAGCGAATAAATAATAATTATTATAATCCGTAATCCATAATTCACAATGCATAATTTTTGAGTGAAAATTATAATCCCGGATATTCCTTTAATTTATAAAATAATTACTCGAATTTATTATAGTAAAAATATTTACTAAAGTCAATAGTAAATTTCTGTACTGTGTATAATTTTTTCGGTGGTAATATGAAATATATCAAAATAATAAGAGATTTAAGAGAAGATAATGATTTTACTCAACAACAAATTGCCGAATACTTGGGAACTTCTCAAACTATGTATGCCAGATATGAAAGAGGCGCAAACGAATTACCTATAAGACACTTGATTAAATTATCTGAGCTATATCACGTCAGTACCGAATACATTTTAGGGATAGATAAATGAATAATTCCATAAAAAAGACCTGTGATTTCATCAATACGATCACAAGTCTTTTTTTGATTATATGTAAAAATGTTTTATTTTATATCTGCGCCGGAAAGGTCAATGACTTTAGGGCATCTGTCAAAACCGTTAATATTATCGTAGTAAAAATTACTTATTCCGCCGTGAACACGAAGTGCAGTATCAGCCATGGAATATACATTACGTACCGTAACATTATAAATATCATCTGTTTTCGGCTGAGATGAACCGTAAGGGGTAGTATCACCTATCATTACTCCGCAATCACCATGGTTAAGACGGTAATCATCCTTTGACGTGTCAAAGATTCCGTCAATAAGGAGATTATAAATTTTCGGTCCGCCCTGATTCAATATCCTTACCGGCGAACAGAAGCAGGATACACGAATATTTCTCACAATAATATCATGAACGCTGTAATCATCTTTAATTTTACATTCCCTTATCAAAGGTGTCGGTCCGGGATTAAACAAAGATGCAATAGCAACGGTGTCATCCTCTGTGAAACCGCTGATATTCTCAATCAGAATGTTATGACAACCGGAACAGACATCTATTCCGTCTCCGTTTTTAATATAAGTCTGCGGATATAATTCCCTGACAAGTCCGGTGATAAATTCACCTGTTTCGGGATCAATCCTGCGACAGTCTCCGTCGAAATCAATATCACGGATATATCCGTTTACACATCCCACAATAGCCATTGCGTACCAACGCATATTGATTATCTTCAAGCCTTCTATAGAAAAATTATTCACTCTTGAAAAGAGAATTGAAAGATTTTCCCATACAGGAGGCAAACCGTTTTTATTTTGAGTTTTTTCACCTAAACCGTTATATTCTCCGCCGTCAAAAACGACATTTCCTATTCCCTTAATATGTATATTTTTATCATCAACACCTTCATTGAATGCGTTTTCATTGGTGATAAATCTGGTGAATGAACCGTCCTTCAAACGAAGAACACAATCCTCAAAAAGCAATGTGGTATCGGATGGAACAATAACAGAAGAAGAAATTTCATAATTTCCGCTTATTCTTACAACCGTCTTACCCTCTTCATGAGTTTTGGCAATAAGAGAATTTATTATATCCTGTCCGTTCTCAATATATTTCATAATACCGTCCCCTTGAAATTATAATTTATTTCTGATAATTTTTCCGCTTGTAGTTTTGGGTAAGGATTCTCTGAACTCCACAATTCTCGGATATTTATAGGGTGCTGTATGAGTTTTAACGTAAGACTGTATTTCTTTTTTAAGCTCGTCCGTAGGCTCCGTTCCCTTTGTCAAAACGATACTTGCTTTTACTACCTGTCCTCTTACCTCATCCGGTGCGGCAGAAACACCGCATTCAAGAACATAAGGAAGTTCCATAATAACATTTTCAATTTCAAAGGGTCCGATTCTGTATCCGGATGACTTGATAACATCGTCAATTCTGCCCACATACCAATAAAATCCGTCCTCGTCCCTGTACGCAACGTCTCCGGTATGGTACATATCGTCATGCCAACATTCCTTTGTCTTTTCCTCTGCTCCGTAATATCCGGTGAACAGTCCGCAGGGGATTTTTCCGTTTGGCGTTTTGATAACAATTTCGCCCTCTTGTCCTACACCGACAGAGTTTCCGTCTGCATCCACTACATCAACATCAAATGAGGGTACGGGCTTACCCATGGAGCCTATTCTGTGGTCAGAACCGAAAAGATTTCCGATTACAAGGGGAGTTTCGCTTTGTCCGAACCCCTCCATAACCTTTAATCCGGTTAAATTCTTCAACTGTTTGAACACTTCCGGGTTAAGTGCCTCTCCCGCTATTGTGGCATGTTCAACGGAACTCATATCGTATTTTGTCAAATCCTCTTTGATCATCATACGGTACATTGTAGGCGGTGCGCAGAAGGTTGTAATATTATATTTCTTAAACATGGGCAGAATGTCCCCGGCATTAAAGCGGTCAAAGTCATAAACGAATATTCCCGCTTCACAAAGCCACTGTCCGTAAAGTTTTCCCCAAAGAGATTTTGCCCATCCCGTATCGGATATGGTAAGATGTAATCCCTGCGGATTTACGCAGTGCCAATAGTTTGCGGTTACAAAATGTCCCAAAGGATATTTATAATTATGTAATGCGATTTTCGGATATCCCGTTGTACCGGATGTAAAGAACATCAACATGGGATCGCTTCCGCAGGAGGAGTTTTCCGTTCTTTCATAAACCTTTTCATAATTTCCGACTTCTTCATCGAAATTATGCCAACCCTCACGGGATTTTCCTACGATAATTTTTGTTTTCAGAGTTTTTGCGTTTTTGTCGGCAATTTCCACTTGATGTGCCGTATCATCATCAGATGTACATACTATTGCACTTACCTCAGCCGCATTAAATCTGTATTCAAAATCATGCTCCTGCAACTGATGAGTGGCGGGTATTACAATCGCTCCGATTTTATGAAGAGCAAGAATTGAAAACCAGAACTGATAATGACGTTTAAGCACCAGCATAACCTTATCTCCCTTTTTAATACCGAGAGATTCAAAGTAATTCGCCGTCTGAGCGGAATACTCCATCATATCTTTAAAGGTAAATCTGCGTTCCGTCTTATCCTTTGAAATATGAAGCATAGCCGTCTTTTCAGGCAATTTTCTGCCAAGACCGTCAACGATATCAAAAGCAAAATTGAATTTTTCTTCATCATGATATGTAAGAGAAATAAGTCTGCCTGTTTCATCCTCAACAGGTTTGATGAAGTTATGATAAATTCTTTTACCCGTACCGCTTCTTTTCGGAGATTCATCATTGATATGAAGAATTTGTTTCATTTCGCTTTCGCCGTTGGGGTTAAGGACAATAGCGTAAAATACCGCACCCTCTTCACCGACGGAAATCATACCGTGAGGTGCGGAGGAATCGTAATAAATGGAATCTCCTTCATTAAGGATTTCAACATGCTTGCCCACCTGAACACGAAGTGTTCCGCTTACTACGATATCAAGTTCCTGTCCGTCATGGGATGTAAGTTCGATATCCTCACCCACACCCGCATCGCATTTAACATACAAAGGCTCGCAGATTTTATTTTTAAAGGAAGCCGCAAGGTTGTAATATTCCATACCGTGAGCATGGTCAATCTGCTGTCCCTCTCCCCTTCTGGTTACGGTATAAGAAGCAAGAACAGGGCTTTTTCCTTCAATAATTTCCGTAACATCAATATTAAAAATCATGGCACATCTGTATAAAAAAGCAAAATTCAAATCCTTATTACCACGTTCGCAATCAAGATATTCTTCAACGGAAAGGGACGTTTTTTCCGCCATTTCCGCAGGAGTATATCCTTCGATTTCACGAAGTTCCTTAATACGCTGTGCCATTTCATTGATTTTAAAATCAAGTCCGCTGATTTTTTCCACAATCATCACTCTTCCTTTCCGAAAAACAAAAACCCGTCCCAAAGAAAAAACTTTGAGACGAGCGAAATATCATTCTGCCCGCGGTACCACTCAAATTGTATTTCAAAGAAATACCACTTCAGACTCCACCAAGTCCTATGCTTTTACGCAGCATTACGGGAGGGTTCTACGGCAAATGCTTTCTTCCCTCCGACTCGGAAGCTACAACTTAATAATCACGTTTATCGGTTCACACCAAACACCGATTCTCTGAAAACAAGGATTAAAAAGCCCTCTCCGTCAACGTCTTTATACTTTAATAAATACTACCACATATTTTTATCATTGTCAATAAAAAATATCAAAAACTGCCGCTAAGTGCGACAGTCCCGGATAATTATACTATTTTACTACGGAAAACATTACTTCGTTGATATGATTTGTAAGTGTACCGTCAAATGTGAAGTTTTCCTCGATTTTCACAATCTCATCCGGTTTCGGAGCCGGTTCTTCCTTTAATGATTGGATAAATTTATATCTGTCCTCAACACTTGAATTACACTTAAACTTATTAACATCAATAATATTTTTCTTTTCCGCACTCTTTTTGACAGAGTTATAATTATTGGGTATCAACTTAACCTTTTCGACCTTTTCATCACCGTACAGCGGTGAAGCAAAACCGATTATAATCATACTTCCCACATAGGAATATCTCGGTCTGAGATTAACTCCCACACCTCTTTTTCCCTTAACCGTTACGTTACCCTCAACCGTTTCAACCATATCCCCCTTTGCACTGACAACAAGTCCGATATGAGTTGCACCGGAAAGACTTTTCGTAGAATTATAGAAAACAAGGTCGCCTTTCCTCGGCGTATAACTTTTATCGTTTACATGAAAATATCCCTTGTTATTAAGCTGACACATATAAGAAAAACAGTTTCCGTCATAAGTTTTTCCGCCTGTTATCACTTCGGGAGAAATCCCCGCTTTCTTTGCACACCATACAACAAAATAATTACACCATGCGGTATATCCGTTACCGAATTCTCCTCCGAATTTGTTATATCCGTTTTCGGCGGTATAACCTTCCTCATTAAGAGCGATATCAATTATTTTATCCGCAGCGGTATATGCCTTCGGGTTGGGGAAAGCAAAAAACAGACTTATCATACATATCATCAAAGCCGTTATACGAATTGAATTTTTCCTTTTCAATAACTTTTTCATTTTTTCACCTCAAAACAATGTCAATACTATATCACAGTTCAAAAATGAATTTGTTACAAATTTGTAAACTTTGTAATTTCTTTGAAATATTTTATGTAATAATTTGTTTTTTTATTCTTTAAAATCTACATTTTTTAATGTCATTTTCTTCTGAATACGGTATAATACAGAAAAATTATGAGAAAAAAATACAGTCAACAAAATAATCCAACAAAAAAGCAAAATAAACAATATAATAAGTCTGTAATTTGTTGACGAATATTCTTTATTTTGATATACTGATTATATTCTTTAATGAAGGAAGGATAATTATTATGAAAAAGCCTGTAATGGGTATCCAGCTCTACACATTGAGAGACCACATCAAAACCGCAGAGGATTTTGACAATACTCTTGCCCGTCTTGAAAAAATGGGCGTAAGGGATATTCAGATTTCCGGTATCGGTGATATCCCCGCCGATGTACAAAAGGAAATTATCGACAAACACAACATGAAAGTTTGCGTTACTCATAAGAGTATCGACAGAATGGAAAACGATTTGGATGCTCTTATCGAAGAACATAAAATAATCGACTGCGATGCCATCGGTTTAGGCTCTGCCCCCTCTGAGGGAAGAGGTAACCGAGGAAATGTTAAGAAATTTATTGAAAGAACAGAAAAGTTCAGTAAAATCATGAAAGAAAACGGTATGACATTCAACTATCATAATCATGCTTTTGAATTTCAGCGTCTTGACGATTCAAAATACTGCATGATGGATTTTCTTGTAAGAGATACGGATCCCGAACTTTTCAATTTTATCCCCGATGTTGCATGGATTCATTACGGTGAAGAAAATCCTGCCGAATTTCTTAAAAAACTTAAAGGCAGAGTAAAAGTTATTCATTTTAAAGACTATATTTTTGACGAGGAAGGCAACAGACATTTTGTTCCCTTAGGTGAAGGTTTGGTTAATCTTGAGGAATGTTACAAAGTCGCCTGCGAACTTGAAATTCCTTTCATCATGTATGAGCATGACAGCGACTGGCCGGAGAACGATCCTTTCGTTGCCTGTGAAAAATCGTGGAAATATTTGCAGAAACTTGATAAAGAAAACTGATCTTTGGGAGAAAAAATATGCCTTTCAAACGTACAAGAACGTATTACAACAGAGAAACTCTGTTTAATTATGACGTTTATCCGAAGGTTTTTGTTGCAGGTAAAGAAGCGGAAATACATATTGTAAATCTCGGTTACAGAAACATATTCACCGTGGGGAAAGAATACACAATAACTATCGGTGCATACAGGGGCGGAGCCCCGAAGATGTTTCCCGCCACCGCAGATTTTACAGAGGAAAAAGCCGTTTGCGACGATAAGGGCGGTTTCACTTTCAAACATACCTTTACGGAAGAATCGGAACATTCCCTTTTCATTGATACGGAAGAAAACGGAGAAAGAAAACGCTTTGAAATTTCCGTTTACTGCGTTGACGGAGACCTTGTGGGAAGATATCCCTTCCACGGCGACCTTCATATGCACACCACCTGCTCCGACGGCAGGCAGGACCCGGAGGTTGTCTGTGCCGTTTACAGAAGCCACGGTTACGATTTCTTTGCAATTACCGACCACGGCAGATATTATCCCTCATTAAGAGCCATTGATTTTTATAAAAACGTTCCCACGGAGTTTGTGATTATGCCCGGCGAGGAGGTTCATATTCCTCCCGTTTGCGATTATGCACGTTCCGCACATATCGTCAACTTCGGCGGTGAATACAGTATAAATGCTCTGGTTGAAGGTTCTTCACACCTTGAGGATGTGGGCGAGGATAAAAAATTAAGAAGCATCCGTGATGACTGTCCCGACGTGATGACATTTAAAGAGTATGAAAAGAAAATGCTGGAACTTGCGGAAGAAATCGACGTTCCCGAAAATGTTGATAAAATTCCCGCCGCCGTTTACAAATGGATTTATGATGAAATACGCAAAGCGGGCGGTCTCGGTATTTCTCCCCATCCCAACTGGGTTACGGGACATACATTCCACGTTTCCGATGCAATGCAGGACTATTTCGTGAAGAATAAAATCTTTGATGCCTTTGAGGTTTTAGGCGGTGAAAACTATTATGAGCATAACGGTTTTCAGACTGCACGTTACTATGATGACAAAGCAAAGGGTTACCGTTATCCCATCGTAGGCAGTACCGACAGCCATTGCTGTTACGACTACAACGATAATTATATCGTAGGTTCCACCATTGTTTTCTCACACAAAAACGAAAGAAAAGAAATTATCAACTCAATCAAAGATTTCTTTTCGGTTGCCGTTGACGGAATTAACGAAGATTTCCGTCTTGTGGGTGAACCGAGGCTTGTACGTTACGCATGTTTCTTAATAAAAAACTATTTTACATATCATGATGAAATCTGCTACGAAGAGGGCAGACTCATGAAGCAGTACGTTACCGGAACAGCGGAAGAAAAAGAAGAAGCAATAAAAACTCTTTCCGTCATAAACGGCAGAGTTCAGAAGTTAAGAGAAAAATATTTTGATTTTTAGGGGTTAAATCTATGGCTTTTATCAGAAAAAGGACTGAGGAAAGAACAGGATTTCAAAACGGTCTTTACCTCAATGATATTATTGATAATCAGTGCGATTTCGTTATGGTGTACCGCTATAATGAAACCACTCGTGAAAGAATTGAGAAATACAGAGAAAAAGGTTATGTTATCCACTTTATGTGCGGTATTTCGTGGGGTGCATATCAAGATTACCTTAAAGGTGAATATGACGGCAGAAACCATTGGGATGAAGCACAGACAGACAGAAACGGAAACCAAATTCTCCACGGAGTTGACACTCCTTATATGGTTCCCACAGTTTCTTTTGCAGATTATATCACGAACAGTCTTAAACCCGTCGTTGACGCAGGCGTTGAAGCGATCCATGTTGAAGAGCCCGAATTTTGGGACAGAGCAGGTTACTCCGAAGCATTTAAGCGTGAGTTTGAACTCTACTACCGTCAGAAATGGACTCCGCCCCATGAAAGCGTTGATGCAAGATACAAATGTGCAAAACTTAAAGCATATCTTTTTACAAGGACTATCGACCGTGTAAGTTCCGGAATTAAAGAGTATGCAAAGGTTAAATATAACAAAGACATTCGTTTCTACGTTCCCACACATTCACTGATAAATTACACTCAATGGAAGATTGTCAGCCCCGAAGGAAAACTTTCCGATATTCCTTCGGTTGACGGTTGTATTGCTCAGGTTTGGACCGGTACTTCAAGAGAGAAAAACTGGTTTAACGGTGAATTTAAGGAAAGAACATTTGAAACTGCTTATCTTGAATACGGCGTTATGCAGGAACTTGTTAAGGGAACGGGAAGAACAATGTGGTTTCTTCATGATCCCATTGAAGATAATCCGATTTTCGACTGGAACGATTATCGCACAAATTATCTTTGCACAGTTGCGGCTTCGCTTCTTCATCCGAAAGTTAATACTTTTGAAATTTGTCCGTGGCCAAACCGTGTGTTTGAAAATACTTATCCCAAGGGAAGTCCGGATGCAACATTGATTCCCGCTGAATATGCCACAATACTCAACAATACCTTTAACACTCTCGGAACGCTGGAGGAATGTGAAGAAGAGGGATTGAAAGTCGGTATCCTTACAGGGGACGGCGAACTTTATCAAAGAGAATATCCCGACAATCTGTTTTCAAAGGTCAAGGAGCAGGAAGTCGGTACTGTTCTTCGTGATTCAGATGAACTTATCGAAAGAATAGAAAATGAACTTTGCAAAGGAAAAACAGATGACAAAGAACTTTTGCTTGAATTTATGTCATCATCCGCTTTCCCGGGATTTTTCTCACTTGCTCTGCCGCTGCTTAAATACGGCGTTCATGTTCGTCCCGTTCTGCTTGAAAATGCAAGAAGATTTACAGGTTATCTTGATGATTATAAAATCCTTTTACTCAGTTATGAATTTATGAAACCGGAATACCCGGACATCAACAACGCCATTGCGGAATGGGTAAGAAGCGGCGGTACGCTTATTTATGTAGGCGACGGATTTGATCCGTACAATGAAATCAACAGTTGGTGGACAGGAAAATATAAAAATCCCGCAGAACATCTTTTCAAAATGCTGGGTATAGATTATGACGGAAAAGAAACAATCATAAAATGCGGTAACGGTACGGTGGGTGTTCTTCCGAAAAATCCCGCTCTGTTCGGTTGCTCATTTGAAAATGCCGAAAAATTCCGCAGTTTCTTTGAAAAAACCGTTGCAAACGAGAATATTACGGTTGAATACAAAAATCACCTCATGCTTAAACGTAACGAATATATTATCGCCGCAGTTCTTGACGAAAGTATCAGCGATGAACCTCTTGAAATCAAAGGTGATTTTGCGGATATGTTTGCAAGTGATTTCAACATTCTTCATGACGTTACTCTTCTTCCCGGTGAAAAATGTATGCTTATGGACCTTAATGAAATCAAGGATGAAAAACTCCGTATTATCGGTACATCCGTCAGAGTTAATTCCATGGAGCAATGCGGTAATTCCGTTAAAATCAACATTTACGGTGCAAGCAATTTCAAGGCAAATATCCGTATCAAAACTCCCTTTGAAATCAAGGAAGCAACCATTGACGGTGAAAAATGCGAATTTGTTTATGATGAAAAATCAAAAACCGTTCTTCTGTCCTTTGACAGCGTAGCAAAAGAACGTGAAATAATTTTAAAATAATTTTAAGGAGATATGATAATGGCTGAAAAATTAAAACTCGGTATTATCGGTATCGGTAACATGGGCGGCGGTCATCTCAACAATTACCAAAAGGGATTGATGCCGGAAATCGAAATCACATGTGTGGCCGATATTGACGAAAAGAAATTTGAGAACGCAAAGGAAAAGGCTCCCGGTGTTGTTTGCTTCAACAACGCAACAGACCTTATCAATTCAGGTCTTTGTGAAGCAGTTCTTATTGCAACTCCCCACTATTCTCATCCCCCCATTGCAATCGAAGCCCTTAATGCGGGACTTCATGTAATGAGCGAAAAACCCGCAGGTGTTTACACGAAGCAGGTAAACGAACTTATCGAAGTTGCTTCAAAGAGCGACAAGACTTATGCTATCATGTTTAATCAGAGAACAAACTGCATTTACCGTAAAGTGAAAGAACTTGTTGCAAGCGGTGAATACGGTGAAATCAAAAGAGTCAGCTGGATAATCACAGACTGGTACAGAACTCAATCTTACTATAATTCAGGCGGATGGCGTGCAACATGGGAAGGCGAAGGCGGCGGCGTAATGCTTAACCAATGCCCCCATCAGCTTGACCTTTGGCAGTGGATTTGCGGAATGCCCAGCAAAGTTAAGGCTGTTTGTCATGAAGGTAAATGGCATGATATTGAGGTTGAAGATGATGTTTCGATCTATGTTGAATATCCCAACGGTGCAACAGGTACGTTTATCACAACAACCGGCGACTGTCCCGGTACAAACCGTCTTGAAATCACAATGGACAAGGCAAAACTTATCTGCGAATACAATTTTGAAGTTGAAGAATTCCAGATTAAACTGTACGTTCTTGACAACCTTACATCCGAACATAGCAAAACCGCTCAAAACGGATTTGAAAAACTTAAAGGTCATTGGGAAAAGGTTGAAACAGACGGTAAAAACGAGCAGCATACCGGCGTAATGAACGCTTTTGCCGCACACATTCTCCGTGGAGAACCCCTTATCGCAGAGGGTGCGGAGGGTATCAACGGTCTTACCATTTCAAACGCAGCATTCCTTTCATCATGGCTTGATAAGACAATCGAAATTCCCTTTGACGAGGACCTTTACTACAATATGCTTCAGGAAAAAATCAAAAATTCCACATTTAAGAAAACTGTTGTAGAACAGGTTCAAGCTGATATGAGTTCAACATTTTGATAAGCATATAACATAATCAAACATATAACATAATCAAAAGACGGTTATAAAGTGGTTGTTACCTTTTATGACCGTCTTTTAATTTTTAAAAAAACTTTTTTGCAGAATAAAATAAATATATGTTGATTTATTCTTTCGTATTTGTTAAAATGTTGTTAAGCATAACGCACTTATAAAAATGAAAGGATTCACAAAAATGCTATACTCAAGAATTTACAGAAAATTTCTTTCACTGTTTATGCCACTGATAATCGCAATAAACGGAATAAGTTTCACCATTCCCTTTATTACCGATTCCGCATTGGGAGTGGAGATAAACTATGAATTTGAAAATCAGATTCCCGGTTCGGCGGAGGGTACCGTTACTCTTGAAACAAAAATTCCCGGTACATACAAACTTTACTGGGGCGATGAAAATTACAACAAACTTTTAAAAGTAATTGACGGAAAGAAAACATATTATACCGAATTTACATCCGTTAAAGTAAAAGACGGCGAAGGTGAAAGCACCCTTTACGATTTCACCGCTATTCCCGATGATGCGGAAACGGTTCTCGCCTATAACTGCAACACACTTGTGGGCAAAATGGATATCCCCGATAATAAAACACCCGATGATAAACCTCTGTATTCCTTCGGTGCGTTAAGTGATGTTCACTTTAACCGTTACTATCTTTCATTAGGTGATGATGCTCTTGTAACTTTTCCGAATGCTCTTAAATTCCTTGAAAAAGCAGGGGCTTCTTTCGTCGGTATGTCAGGGGATCTTTCAAACAGCGGAAAAAGATCGGCTTTTGAAAAATTCAACAGTGTTACATCTCAATTTGATTTTAATGTGTTCACCTGTACAGGTAACCACGATGTAAACAACCACGATTTTCAGAACGATTTTGATATTGACAGTTGGAGAGAACTTGTAAATACCGGTGTTTACGGTGATAAAAAAGTTCCCGGTATTCTTGAAGTCGCTCCCAATAATCTGGATTTTACATATTCAATACCCGGAGGGAACGGTGATGTTTTCATCTTCCTTTCGCAAATCGCCTGGTCATACGGTAACCCCGAAACAAGCAGACTGCTTGAAGACAGCCAACTTTCATGGTTATCAGGTCAGTTTGAAAAATATAAATCTAAAAATGTTTTCCTTTTCTTCCATACATTTTTAGCCGACCTTGACGGGGTTTCAGGTACTGCGGAAGGTGATATTCTCACTTCAAAAGGCTATTCTTATGACGGAAGTTTTACATTCGGTGCAAAGGACGAGGTTCAATTCAGAGCACTTTTAAAGAAATACAAAAATGTTGTTTTCTTTAACGGACATTCCCACTGGAATTACAGCCTTCAATCCATAAACAGTAAACTTAACATTTCAAACTATGACGGAGAATACTGCACAATGGTTCATATTCCAAGCGTTACGGGACCACGTTACACCACCGACGGTTATTCAAAGGAAATCGTACAAAATCTCCGCAACTCATTCGGCGATATCGTAACGGTTTATCCCAACAGAATAGTATTCACCGCTTGTGATTTTCTTAAAGGTCAGTTCATTTCAAACGCAACATATATGATAGAAAGTAAGGATTGAATAATATGAAAAACTTAAAATTTACTGTTACATATTTTGAAAACGGAATAAAAAAATCCGCTTCGGTTCAGGAAAATGATTTATATAAAATTGATTATTCCCTTTCCGATAATTCTTTCAAAGCAAAAATTTTACCGAAAAAAGAAATTTCTCTTTACAGAATTGATGTAAAATTTGATTATAAATTTGAAGATAATTCCAAATTTTACTGTAACGGCTATCAGGCATGGACAACATCAAGAGAAATGGCAAAATCCGAAAAAATGAAGGATGTCATTTTCATTGCCGTTAATCAAAAACTTAAAAATCTTGCCGGTGTTTCCGGAGATTCAAGATTTGTTAAGGTTCCTAAAAATGCGGGAGAATTTTACTCCCACACTTACACGTATATCCGTAACGGAGAAAATGTTGATTTATTCGGTTCTCTTACAGAAAGACAGGGCTTTACCGTAATTTACGGTGATATGAATAATAACACTCTCACCTTCTCAAAGGATGTTGAAGGAGTTACGGTAAAAGATGAATATGACCTTTTCGATATGTTTATGACATCGGGTAATTATAATCAGACATTTGATGATTATTTTTCACAAATGGGACTTAAAAAGCCCCGTATTGACCGTATGTCCGGATACACATCATGGTATAATTATTTCCAGGAAATTGACGAAAAAATTATTATACGTGATCTTAACGCCATGGATAAATTCAAAGAAAGCGTTACCGTATTCCAAATTGATGACGGCTACGAAACCTTTGTGGGAGATTGGCTTGATCCTAATCCCTCGAAATTCCCGAAGGGCATGAAATATGTAGCGGAAGAAATCCATAAAAAAGGCTACAAAGCAGGAATATGGCTTGCACCCTTCAGCCTTCAGAAAGCATCAAGAATGTTTAAGGAGCATAAAGACTGGGTTATTTGCGAAAATGGAAAGCCTCTTAAAAGCGTTGTTGCATGGGGCGGTGCTTATGCCATGGACATTTACAACAAGGATGCCCGTGAATATATAAAGCATTTCTTTGACGTTATCCTCAATGACTGGGGTTACGATATGGTAAAACTTGACTTCCTTTACAGTCAATGCATTCTGCCGAGAAACAACAAGTCAAGAGGTACTATCATGTGTGAAGCAATGGAGTTTCTCCGTGAATGTTGCGGCGATAAAATAATTCTCGGCTGCGGTGTTCCTCTTGGTGCGGCATTCGGCTACGTTGATGCCTGCCGTATCAGTTGCGACGTTGACCTTACATATAAAGGAAAATATTATAATTTCTTCCATGTAAATAACGAGGTCCCCTCTGCACAGAATGCCATAAATAACTCAATTTACCGCCGTCATCTTGACGGACGTGCGTTCCTCAACGATCCGGATGTATTCTTCCTCAGATATTCTAACCTTAAATTCTCCATGGAGCAGAAAAAACTTTTAGGTGAAATCAATCATCTTTTCGGCAACGTGCTTTTCGTTTCCGATAATGCGGAAGAATATAAAGAATCCGATACGGAACTTGTGAAAAAATTCTTTGCCTCCCCCACACTCTTTGCCGAAAATGTTGAAAGAAACGGTGAAGATTTTGAGATAATTTTAAATGACGGTTCATCCCGTAAAAAACTTAATTTCAATCTCAAAACAGGTGCCGGCAATATTGAAGAAATAATTAAATAATCGCAGAAAACTCTGCCGTATCCGGCAAAATATTTTTGATTTTTGAAGGATAGTTTTTCCGAATACAATGCCAATCCCCGTATCCTGATGTATGAATGTGCAGGATACGGGGTTCTTTGTAATAATTAACAAAAAAATTGTAAATATTGTGTATTAAAATTGTAATTAAAAATAATCAAAATCCCATTGATTTTAATGTTCATTAAGCATATAATATACAAAAGGTCGAAAAAGAGGAGAAGAATGAAAAATGGGTAAAAAACTTATTCGATTTAATGCTTCCGTGATTATTGCAACGGTTGTATTTTTTTTGCTGACCTGTTGCGTTTCCGCCTGCATTATGGGCTACTTTAATACACGCAACTGTGAACATAAATTTAATGACTGGCAAACCTCAAAAGCGGAAACCTGCATTACTTTGCGTGAGGAAAAAAGAACTTGTTCAATTTGCGGTTTTGAGGAAACAAGACAGACAGATATTAAAGGTACTCACCTTTATGAAA
The DNA here is from genome assembly GCA_045643165.1 of Acutalibacteraceae bacterium. Classification (GTDB taxonomy): domain Bacteria; phylum Bacillota; class Clostridia; order Oscillospirales; family Acutalibacteraceae; genus SIG575. Next base: position 16,963 of record JAZUKF010000109.1, read on the forward strand.
AATCTTCAAAAAAAGCAACTGCAACAGAAGACGGATATGTGGGCAAAAAATGTAAATACTGCAAAAAAATTGTCAAAGAAAAAACAATCAGTAAAATCAAAAGTGTTACCGTCAACAAAACCATGGTTTTCAACGGTAAAGCACAAATTCCCACAGTTACCGTTAAGGATGAAAAAAATAAACCGATTAACCAAAAATATTACAGCGTTTCTGTTGCAAATAATGTCAATATCGGCAAAGCGACAGTAACAGTAAAATTCAATTCACCCTACGATTTAACGGTAAAAAGATATTTTTATGTTGTCCCGAAGGGTACTAAAATAAGCGGTGCCGTTTTAGGAAAAAACTACGTTAAACTTTACTGGAAAAAGCAAACGAGCCATACGGACGGCTATCAGATAATCTGTTCGGGTTACAGTAATTTTCAAAAAGATAAAACGAGGTTTGTTGATGTAAACGATCCGAATACCTCTGTAAATGTTTTAAAAAATCTCAGAGAAAATACTAACTATTATTTCAGCATCAGAACGTTCAAAAAAGTCGGTTCGACAAAAATCTACTCTGCTTGGTCTCCGAAACAAAAATATAAAACGGATGTTACCACCGCCCATGATATCAGCGGTTCCGTACCGAAATGCAGTAAAGTCAGCGGCAGTTTTTTTGACGATGCCGTTTTCGTGGGAGATTCTATTTCATTAGGACTAAGTTATTATGAAAGCGCCAACAACGTACTGGGCAAGGCTCAATTTTTAACCGCAGGAAGTCTAAGTGCCACAAACGCTTTATGGGATGTCAGTTCAAAATCGGTTCATCCCCGTTATCAGGGTAAAAAAATGAAGGTTGAAGATGCAATTTCTCTTACAAAAGCGAAAAAAATTTATATCATGTTAGGCATGAACGATTTGGCAGGCGGACCGGAAAAATCCATAAATAACTTAAACAAACTTACAAAAAATATTCTTAAAAAGTCCCCGAATGTTAAACTGTATTTTCAATCCGTAACTCCCAAAATGAATATGGGTTCCAAAAAAACCGGCGGATTGACAAACGAAAAAATTACAAAATACAACAAACTTCTTGCAAAATTCTGTTCTGAAAACGGATATTATTTTATTAACGTGGCAAGCGTTATGTATGACAAAGACGGATATTTAATAAAAAGTTATTGCGGAGATCCCAACGGTATGGGAATTCATTTTGCAGGTCCCGGCTTCAAGGCATGGACCGAATATCTTTTAACACATGTACCAATGGAAACGGAGAAATAATAAATGAAAAAAATAATTGCAATCACACTTTCGATTTTAACTGTTTTTGCTCTTTCTTCATGTTCTAAAAAGGCGGAAGAAGAAGTAACCGCAACAGAAAATAATACAACTGCTTCAATCACCGAAAAGGAAACGGAAGCAACATCGCTTAACAATAAAACGCAAACTCTTGACCTTAATAAAATCAAAGAAGAAATAAAAACAAAACTCAATAAAACCGATGCTATGGATATGCAGAGTGAAAGTCTTACAGACCTTTACGGTATTTCCGTTTCAGACATAAAAAGTCAGGCTTCGTTTGTCGTGGCAAGCGGAACATTCCCGGAAGAAGTTATTATGATAGAAGCTGCGGATAAATCAAAAATCGAAAATATTACAGACTGTCTTAATGCCCGTCTTGATGACGTTAAAGTTCAATCGGAAAGTTACGATGCGGAAAACTATGCAATCGCACAAAAATGTAAAGTCATAACATACGGAAATTATGTTGCTCTTTTCGTTTCCGCATCACATGAAAAAATGGAAAATATCTTTTATTCCTACACAAAATAATAACTCTTTTTCTAATCGAAAGGACGAAAAAACTTGGTATTTTCAAGTCTGCTTTTTATTTTCCTCTTTTTAACGGCAACATTAAGCATTTATTATATAGTGCCGAAAAAATTCAGAAATACAGTCTTGTTTATATTCAGCCTTATTTTCTACGGATACGGAGAACCGAAATATATTTTCCTGATGTTATTTTCCGTTCTGATGAACTACATTTTCGGGCTGATTATCGGCAGGGAAAATCAATCGACCAAAGCGAAAAAAATCGCTTTGGTTATTTGTGTTATAATAAACCTTTCTCTTTTAGGCTTTTTCAAATATGCAACACTTTTTACGGAAACTTTAAAATTACTTCCCTTTATAAATTTTCTTACCGTCCCCGAAATTGCGTTGCCCATAGGAATTTCATTTTACACTTTTCAGACCATGTCTTACGTCATTGACGTTTACCGGGGAAACTGTAAAAGTCAGAAAAATTTTATTACTTTCGGTACATACGTTGCCCTCTTTCCGCAACTTATCGCAGGACCTATCGTAAGATATGTTGATGTTGAGGAACAGTTAATAAAACGTAAAGAATCCCCGCAACTTTTTTCTTCGGGTGTCAGACTTTTCCTTTTCGGTTTGGCAAAAAAAGTGCTTATTGCAAACGAAATGGGCGTTCTATGGGACACATTAAAAGAAACCCCGGACAAAAACGGAATGATTGGCTCAATCGTGGGAATTTTTGCTTTCACGTTACAGATTTATTTCGATTTCAGCGGATATTCCGATATGGCGTGCGGTCTTGGAAATATGTTCGGATTTAAATTCATAAAGAATTTTGATTATCCTTATATTTCAAAAAGTATTACCGAATTCTGGAGGAAATGGCACATTTCTCTCGGCACTTGGTTCAGAGAATACGTTTATATTCCCTTGGGCGGTAACAGAAAAGGAAAACCCAGACAATGCCTTAACATCTTTATTGTATGGGCATTAACGGGATTTTGGCACGGTGCAAGTTGGAATTTCCTCATCTGGGGACTTTATTTCGGAGTTTTGCTCACCTTTGAGAAATTTGTTTTAAGCAAAATCAAGGATAAAATACCCGATTTTATAAAACACATTTATACCATGTTCTTCGTGATTTTCGGTTGGATTATTTTTGACTTTACGAAAACAAATGAAATGATGATATTTATAAAATCAATCTTTGCCCCGAATATGCTCATTTCTCAAAACGCTTTAAGTGTAATTTTATCACGTCTTTTCCTTTTTGTTCCGGCAATATTCTTATGTTTGCCCGCAATAGGTAAGATTTTCAGGAAAATTAAAACGAAAAAATACTATCCTGTTTTTGAAGCGGTTGCGGCTATAATTGTGCTTGTCCTTTCAGTGTCCTCCCTTGTAAGTTCAAGTTACAATCCGTTTCTCTATTTCAGATTTTAGGAGGTGGAGAAAGCATGAAAAAACTTTTTAAAAATATTTTAATTCCTGTTTTTACCCTCTTTATTTTCTCCCTCTTAATATTATTTTTTGTCCTTCCGAAACAGGAAAAATCCGTCAACGAAAAAAGAGTTCTCGCTGAAAAACCCGATTTTACTTTTTCGGAAATAATAAGCGGAGAGTTTTCGGAAAAACTTGAAAATTATCTTTCGGATCACTTTCCTTTTCGTGATTTGTTTGTGGGGATAAATGCTTATTGGGATTATCTCACCTTCAACAACGGCTCAAACGGAGTTTACCTTTGTAAGGACGGTTATCTTATCGCAGAACAGATTGACATTGATTTGAATAAAGCAAAATCAAATATAAATGTTCTCAACAATTTTGCAAAAAGATATGATATGCCTGCTTCCGTGATAATCGTACCCACATCGGGATATATTCTTAACGGTAAACTGCCGAAAAATCATAAAGAATATCTTGATGATGAAGTCTTTTCCGTTATAAAAAACAACTGCGGAAACATCAGATTTATTGATGTCAGAGATTGCTTCAAAAAAAGTGATATACAACTTTACTACAAAACCGACCACCATTTAACAAGTCAGGGTGCTATGATTTTGTACAATAAAGTTTGCGATGAATTTAATCTGAAAAAAGCAGAGTTCAACCTTGCAAAAACTACCGAAAATTTTTACGGAACATCATATTCAAAAGGCGGTTATTGGCTTTCAAAACCCGATAATATTGAGATTTATAAAAGTAAAAACGAAAATATTAAGGTTACAATAACCGAAAAGGGTAAAGATACTGCATATAATTCCATGTATTTTCTTTCTCATTTAAATGAACAGGATAAATATCCGGTTTTTCTTGACGGAAATCATTCCGTTGTGAAAATTGAAAACGGTTCATGTAAAAACGGTAAAAAATTACTTATGCTCCGTGATTCGTTTGCACACTGTTTTTCAACATTTCTGATTGAAAACTATGAGGAGATTTATCTTGTTGATATGAGATACTTCCGAGGCTCTCTTAAAAATATTGTTGAAAAAGAAAAACTCAATGAAATTATGTTTTTATATTCATGTGAAAACATCGCTTCCTCTACGGATATTGCATGGCTTTCACTTTCATAAATAAAAAAGAACTGCTCAAAACGTAGGCATTGCCTGACCTTTGAGCAGTTCTTTTTTTAATCTTCAAACATTGATAATATTTCATCCTTCTTGCGGTAACCGACTTTGATGTCAACAACCTGTCCGCCGTCAAATGCTATTAGTGTGGGAATGCTGTTAATTTTAAAGGTGTTTGCCAACTCGATTTCCTCGTCAACATCAACCTTACATATTTTTATTTTCCCATCATTCTCCTCTGCAATTTCATCAAGAATGGGGGCTATCATTTTACACGGTCCGCACCAAGTTGCCCAAAAATCTATAATCACCGGTATTTCGGACTGCAAAACCTCTTTTTCAAAATTATCACTTGTTAACACTGTTTCCATAATAAAACTCCTTAATCCTTTGATTTATAATAAAGCATACAATGACAAAAGCCTTCAAAATTCGGATCATCTATCTGACTTTTAAATTCATCGCACATACATTTGTATTCTTCTTTTCTTTCTCGTCGGCACGGACAGTATCCGCCTGTTTTTTCAAGACCTTCTTTAATTATTTTCACAATTTCTTTATCGGGGTTTAATGTTATTTTCATTTGTTCACCACTTGTTATAATATTTTTTCAATATAATTTTTTATCTGTTGCTTTTCCATCATTCCCAGATGAGAATCAACAACATAAAAATCTTTATTTATAAAAAAGGTGTGTGGAAAAGCTGTTATTCCGTATTTTAAAGACGCTTCTTCATTTATATCGGCATAAACAGGGAAGGTATAACCGAATTCTTCAACAAAACTTTCGAGATTATCAACATCCTCTTCAAAGTCATCTGTCAAATCAACGAAAAGGAAGTTTACATCTTTACCGTATTCATTATAAAGTTCTTCAAAATGGGGCAATTCGGCACAACATGGTCCGCACCACGTTGTGAAGAAATTTATTACGATAGGTTTTCCCGCAAAATCAGATAATTTGACACTATTATAGTTTAAATCATAAACGGTAAAATTCAACGCTTTACTTCCCGGTTTCACCTCAATATCCTCTTCCGGAACTTCTTTGACTGTCTTTTTTGCAGTAGTTCCCTTTTCGGTAACCGGAACAGTTGTTTCTTCTGCTTTCGGTTCAGTTGTTTCTTTCTCTTTTTGCTTTGTTGTTTTTTCAGAAACGGTTGTTTCGGCAGTCGTTTCCTCCATGCTTTTTGCCGATAATTTATTATATGCAAAATATGCTCCTGTGAGTAATCCCACAAGCAATACCGCCAAAATAATTAACTTATACTTTTTATCCATATTTTTCTCCTCCTAAATAAATCTGATAAACTTATTAAATAATCCGAAACCCATTAAAACCCCTACGACTATTAAAAATATACCGCAAACAAGATTAATTATTTTATAATTTTTCTTGATGAAATTGAAAAAATCTTTTAACCTGTCAAGCAAAATCGCAGACAGTACAAAGGGTATTCCCAAACCGAGGGAATAAACAAGCAAAAGCAGAAACCCTTTTAAAGTACTGCCGGATGTTGATGCAAGCATTATTGCAGAGCCGAGAAATGCTCCTATGCAGGGAGTTAAACTTACGGAATAAACTATTCCGAACAGGAATGCGGAAAATATACCTGTGATTTCATGAGTATTTTTCATACCCTTTAAAAATTTCAGCGGTATAATATCAAGATATGATAATCCGAAAAAAACCACAACCGTTCCGCAAATTATGTTTATAACCGTTTTATAACGTATAAGCAAAGAGCCTATGCTTCCGGCAAAAACTCCCAGCAGACAAAACATAACGGAAAACCCGAAAACAAAGGAAAGAGAACGAAACAGTATGTTTTTCTTTTTGCCTGTTTCACCTGCAAAATACGAAACATAAAGCGGCAGCATAGGTAACATGCAAGGGGAAATAAAAGAAATTATCCCCTCAAGAAAAGTAATAAAATACTGCATCATTCTCTCCTCCCGATATTATTTCTTTGAAGTTCTGTAAATCACCTTAAAAGGTGTGGCATCCTCGTTAAGCATTTGAATGTGGTCAATGTTATATGTTTCAAGAACATCTTCCCATCTTTTTACCATTCCCTCTGCATATTCAACAGGGAGAAAGCCTGCGGTAAGATAAGATTTTAATGCGGCAGGTCTTTCTTCGCTTGTTGTGAGAGAAACATATTTTGCTCCCCTCTCCTTTAATGCTTTCTGGACAATATTTGAAAGATATTTTGAAAGTCCTTTACCTCGAAAATCCTTTCTTATTCCCACCCAATGCATATCTCCTATTCCTGTTTCTTTAAAAATAAAAGATGTTGCCGTTCCGATATGCTCGCCTTTATAATCAAGGAACCACATATCTTTCTCAGGTACTATATCCGTAAAGTCGATTATTTCCTGTTTCCAACGCTGTTCATCAATATCGCCCTCATGATCTTCCCAGATGCATGATGCCCATTTTTTTCTGTCGGATTCATCTTTATAATTTGAGAAAGAATATCCTTCCGGTAATTCAAGTTCCTCGAAAGGTAAATCCGTAAACCAATACATTTTAAGCTGCGACATAATAATCTCCTTATCTCTTAAATAAATTATCATTGAAACGGAATATCATCTTTCCGTTATCAAAAATCGTGTCCTGATATCCTTCGGCAAAACAATGTCCGCCGTAGGATGTCTCTTTTATTTTCGCAAAGCCTCCGTTTTTATCATCGCTTTCAATTCCCACATGATAATTTCCGTCAACCGGGACTTTAAAATTAAGTCTTTTTTCTTCCCATTCCGTGTTGGAAAATTCAAGGCTTGAAACAAGTTCGTTTGTATCAAGATTTCTTACAAAAAGTCTTGCTTTTGCTCCGGATGTTACGGCTTTGCATTTGAAAAGTTTATCCTCTCCGCTGTTGATATAAATCCCCTGATAAAGAGAAACATAACCCTTTTCAAAATTCTTTATATATCCGTAGGCAAAATCATTTTCATCAGTTTTTTTATGTACACCTGCAGAATCATCTTCGCTGTTTTTATTCACAGACCAGAAGCAACGGCCATGTTCAAAATTACAGTTCTGCATATTTTTCATTGACGGATAATAATTCATATCGGCAATTTCCGTTTCAAAGAAATTCATTTCAATTCCATCAATCACATTATTTTCAAACCTTATATTTGTAACGGGATGAATACCCGCCTTATCGGTGTAGGGATTAAAATTCCAGTTACCCATTGTTTCAAAATGATTATCATGGACATAGACATCACGAACCTCCACCTTTTCAAGGTCATCACATTCTATACCCCAGAGTATCATACCGAAGGCTTTGCAGTGATTTGAAATCAGGTCATTGTTATCCACCTCGATATCAACCGACGGCTGAGGTTCATCCGATGACCACCATTCACTTTTCCTCGGATCTCTGTAAGAAGAAAAAATATAAACAGAATCATCTCCCGTAAACATTTTACATCTCGTAACACGGATATGCTGACAGTTCATCAGACAAATTCCGTCGCCGTTTCCGTAACTCCAATCGGTAATTTTCAGATTTTTAAACAGTCCGTATTGACTTGTAAAGGGCATTACGGCATATCCGTGATAATTCATAATATGAACATCGCAAATTTCAAAATTACTGCAACGGTAAAATCCGATGGGGCAAATTTTTATTACTTTTTCCGGATCCGTTACCTCCATCATTTTTATCGTTCCGTTTCCTTTTACGGCAAAATCGTGAGAACCTTCAGGTGCGAAAATCATGGGATAATTCCAATACCAATAATGGCTCCACTTTATGGTTTCCGAAAAATTATGACCGTAGAAAGGTTTGTATTTTTCATACTTCATTTCACCCGCAGGCTTAACATAATCATCCCTGTTCGGGCTTTGGTAAAGCGTTGCACCGTCCTCAAAATACAGCGTAACATTGCTTCTGATAACAAGGGAACCGCTTAAAAAAGTTTTGTCTTTCGTTAATACAACCGTGCCGCCGCCTGAAGCGTAAACATAATCCAAAGCATTCTGTAATGCTTCACGGTCATTTGTTTTTCCGTCACCCAGAGCATTAAAAGGCTCATCGGTAACATAAACTTTTATTCCGTTTTCAACCATTTCTCAACCTCCGAAATAAAATACTGTTTTTATATTATTATCTGTCTTTGATTAAAAGCAGTTTTCCGCTTTTCAAAGATATTTCCGCCGTTTTGCCTTTTAAGACCTCGTTGCTTACGGCATACTGATATTCCACAGAAATCTCATCATTATCGAGAGGATATTTTGCATTTTTTATTGTAACACCGTGAGCGGAACCGTCAAGATTTATCAAAGAAAAATAAGAATATTTTTCCTCAACAAAAGCCGTATTTTTTTCGATTATTTCAAACTCGGAATAATCATCCGCAGCCAACACCTTTTTCCCTCTGTTATGAAGCCACAGCATTAAGGAAAAATTTGCAAATGAATGGTCAAATCTTCCGCCGAAAACTCCCACAAGCAGAAATTCATCAAATCCTCTTTTTACGCCTTCCTTTGCGGCAAAAAAAGTATCTGTATCATCCTTTTCGCACGGTAAAATTATGGTTTCGACAGAAACCTCCGGCTTACGTGCTGAATCAAAATCTCCCACAATAAGATTCGGTGCAATATTAAGTTTTTCTACGTGATAAATTCCGCAGTCGCAGAAAATCACATAGTCATCATCTTTCAAATAATTCTTCACGGCTTGATAATTTTTTATTTCCGCTCCGCCGACAATAACACATCTTTTCAAAATATCACTTCCGATTAAATTATATATTATTATCACACCGAATACAAGAAAAATAATGATTTTTCTTTTTATTTTTTGAAAAATGGGGCTGTCCGCATCTAAATGCGACAACCCCATCTTTAAATGACATAATTATATTTTGCTTTAAACTCGCAACATTAAGGTAAATCTAATTCTCTTTCCAAAAAATAATTAACCGTTCTTATGCTTTCTTCATTAAATTCCGACTGACCGGTAATAAACAAAAATGCACTTGAATATGTAATAGCCCTCAAAGCAAAGATTTTTATTTTCACCTGCTCATCCGACCAGCCCGCCACTTCGGCATATTCATTGAGAATATCTCCGGTGGCAGCGGAAAAACCGCCTTTAAGCAAAGGAAATTCATCACTGACATACTCATTCATTTCAATAATAATACTTAAAAATAAAGGATATTCAATATAGAAACGAATATTTTCTCTGCAAATAAGCAACAGTTTTTCACGAGGATCTTTATCCTTGTTTTTATTGATAATTTCATCACGGTTCTTCTCAAATTCCCGACTGATAAACTTGAAAATTTCATAAATAAAATCATTGGAATTTTCAAAATAAATATACGGTGTTGCACAGGACAAACCGCACTCCCTGGCAACACTTCTCATTGAGAAGTTTTTAACTCCGCTTGCACGAAGTTCGTTCATCCCCGCAAAAATCAGACGTTCTCTTGTAATTTTTGATTTTTTGTTTTCTCCCATTTGTTTTCACCCATTTTACTTTCCTGTATTATTTTCCCTATAAGCATTTCCTTTTCTCTTTCTCTTTTTTTGTGCTGATTATAATGACTTGCCTATTATAATATATTCTGAATAAAATTTCAATATTTTTGAATAAAAAATCCTTATTTTTTTTTTTTTTTTTTTTTTTTTTTTTTTTTT
>JAZUKF010000110.1:0-14909 GCA_045643165.1 Acutalibacteraceae bacterium
AAAGATAAAGTCTATGCGGTATGTTCGGAAAAATTAAGCGGAAAAATTGATAAAACAACACAGTTTGATGCTTTAATTTCCTTTGTTGATTTATACGGAAATCCCCTTAATTATGTTTCCGTAAAGGATAATAAACAAATTGTTTTAACAGCTCCCATATTGAAAATTGATGAGTTTGCCACAGGCGTGGAGTTTAAAAATATGCCTGCAAATTACGATAATTATATTGAGAGTATTGTCTGCTCTCCGTCAACTGTGAAAATCGGTGCTGCCGAGGACGTAATTTCCTCAACGGAAAAGGCGATAATCGGAACGATTGATTTTTCGTCTTTGAAAGTGGGCAGTAATAATTTTGTGTTTAAAAAGTCGGATATTTCAAATTTGAAAATTTTGAGCGATACCGAAGAATTTACCGTTACCGTCAATGTTTTTGAAGCGACAAAAAGAGTCGTTTCAATTTCCGATGACAGAATAACTTTCACTAATAATCCCGGAAATTGTACCGCAACTTTGATTGACGGCAGTAACAGTCTGAAAAAGGTTGTTATTTTAGGTTCGGAAAATTCCGTAAAAAAACTTGATATTAAAGATGTTTATGCCGTAATTGACCTTTCGACCGTTGAAATCAAAACAGGCAGAACAGAAGCTAATGTTAAAATTGTTGTGAATAATGAAGACTGTTGGGCATACGGCAGTTATACCTTGCCGATAAATATTGTAGAAACAGGAAAGAAAATTGTATTTATGTGAGTGAAAAAGGTTATAAACGTGAGCGAAAAAAGGCAAAAAAAGAAGCACCTCAAATACGCGTATTGCGTGTCGAGGCACTCGACCTGGTGCGGATAACAGGACTTGAACCTGCACGGGGGTTACCCATCAGATCCTAAATCTGACGTGTCTGCCAATTCCACCATATCCGCATTGCCGGATTATTATAACAGATTATTTCTCAAAATGCAATATTGATTTCAAAAAATAAGGAGGTTAATTTTATGAAAACAAGATGGACTGATTCGGTAAATCCGGACAACCCTTTGCCGGAATATCCGAGACCGCAGTTTAAACGTAATATATGGACGAATTTAAACGGACAGTATGATTATAAAATTACAGACAGTATGGAGGATATTCCTACTGAATTTGACGGAAAAATTGTTGTACCTTATGCCATTGAAAGTGAATTATCCGGTGTATGCAGACCGTTAAATCCCATGGAAATTCTCTGGTACCACAGGACATTTTCTGTGGGAAGCGAATACGAGTCAAAGAGAGTTATTCTCCATTTCGGTGCAGTTGATTGGGAATGCAGAGTTTATGTGAACGGTGTGTTTGTCGGAGGACATACAGGGGGATATATTCCCTTTTCTTTTGATATAACCGATTATCTTAATGAGGGTGAAAACCAATTTTATGTTTCTGTTTTCGACCCTACGGATAAAGGTTGGCAACAGAGAGGTAAGCAGGTTCTTGAAACAAAAGGATTTTGGTACACCGCAACGTCGGGAATTTGGCAAACTGTATGGCTTGAAGGCGTTGAACAAAACCATATTTCTTCATTGAAACTCGTTCCGGATATTGATGAATATTGTGTTCATGTTGATATTGACATTGACGGTGAAGAAACTTCCGATTATGAGATTGTGGCAACTGTTTTTGATGATAAAAAGGAAGAAATATTTAACGGAAAAATCAGTTGTGTTGATGTAATTCCCATGAAAAAATTCAAACTTTGGTCTCCCGAAAAGCCGAATTTATATGACGTGATGTTTGAGTTATACTGCGACGGACTTCTATGCGATACAGTTATCAGTTATTTCGGAATGAGAAAGTTTTCCGTAGGAAATGATGACAGCGGATTACCGAGACTGTTTTTGAATAATAAACCCTATTTCCAAATCGGTTTGCTTGATCAGGGTTATTGGCCTGACGGGGGAATGACCGCTCCCTGTGATGAGGCACTTTCGTTTGATATTAAGGTTGCGAAATCTCTCGGATTTAATATGCTCAGGAAACATATTAAGGTTGAACCTTTGAGATGGTATTATCATTGTGATAAAATCGGAATGATAGTTTGGCAGGATATGGTAAGCGGAGGCGAGTATATCGGAGATTATCTTGCAGGCGTATTGCCGAATATGGGAAGAAGATTTATTAAAGACGATGATTATGTACGCTTCAACAGAGGTGAAAGCAGTTGGCGTGAACAGTTTGAGGAAGAATTATCTCAGATGATTTCCGACTTGTATAACTGTACATCAATTTGCTGTTGGGTACCCTTTAACGAAGGATGGGGACAGTTTGATGCGGACAGAATTGCAAAAAAAATTAAATCTGCCGATCCGTCAAGACTTGTTGACCATGCAAGCGGTTGGTTTGACCAAAAGGGCGGAGATATTAACAGTATTCATAAATACGTTCTTAAAGTCAGAAAACCGAAAATGGATAAACGTCCCTTTGTTTTGTCCGAGTTCGGAGGATACAGCCGTGTTGTTCAAAAGCATACAATGAATGAGAAAAAGGCATTCGGATATAAAATGTTTAAGGATAAAAAACTTCTTTCCGAAGCCTATGAAAAACTTATCAATAAGCAAATCATTCCTTTGATAAATAAAGGTTTAAGCGGTATAATTTATACTCAGATAACCGATGTTGAAAATGAAGTAAACGGCATAATGACTTTTGACAGAGATATTATCAAAATTAACGAAGAAACAATTATGAAACTTAACAAAAGAATGTTTTCGATAATTGTCAGATAATTTTGAGGTGTGTTTATGGAAGAGCTGAAAAAAGAAAAATCAAGTTCTAAGCTGAAATTGTTAAAGATGATTGATATTCTTTTAAGGAAAACCGATGAAAATAATCCCATATCAACTTTTGAGCTGATTGAAGAATTGGAGAAATACGGCATCAGTTCCGAAAGAAAATCAATCTATAACGATATTGAGTTATTGACCGAAAACGGTTATGATATAGTAAAAACAAGAGTTCCGAAGCCGGGATATTTTATCGCTTCCAGGGATTTTCAGTTGCCGGAAGTCAGATTAATTCTCGATGCGGTGCAGTCTGCTGATTTTATTACTCAGAAGAAAACGGAAGAACTTGTGAATAAAATCAGCACTCTTGTAAGTGAAGAACAATTCAGAATGTTGAAATCTCAGGTTTTTATTGATAACCGTGTTAAGGGTGCGAATGAGGAGATTTATTATACTATTGACGTTCTTCACCGTGCTATTTCAATGAAAAAGCAGGTTACATTTTATTATAACAGGCATAAAATCCAGGACGGTAAAAAAATCGTCTGGGATCAGAAACAGTTTTGCTTAAACCCTTACGCATTGATTTGGTCAAACGACCATTATTATCTTGTGGGGAATAATCCCAAGTATAATAATCTTATGCACACAAGGCTTGACAGAATGAAATCCGTTGAAATTACGGACAGACCTGCAAGAAACTTTGAGGAAGTTTCTGAATATAAAAATTATTTTGATTCCGCTGACTATTCTAAAAAGATGTTTAATATGTATTCCGGTAAGGTTGAAAATATTGAACTTGTCTGTAAGAATGAACTTCTGGAAGAAATGGTTGACAGATTTGGTGAGGATGCAACCATTCGTAATGAGGACAGCGAAAGATTTTACATACGTTGCGATGCGGCAATCAGCGAAGGCTTGATATCATGGATAATGCAGTATAAAAGTGCGGTATATGTCCGTAAGCCGGAAGCGTTGAGAAATCTTTTGATCGAAAAGGCGAAAGAAATAATTGATTTATATAATTGACTGTTTTGAATAACGGTTGTATAATATTTAATAATATTTTTTTGAGGTGAAAATATGGCATATTATATCGGAGTAGACGGCGGAGGAACAAAGACTGCATACGCTCTTTTTGATGAGAATAAAAATATTATCGCTCAGGTAAAAACCGAGGGCAGTAATCATGAAAATTTAGAAGGCAGTTTTCATGAAGCCGCTTCTATCATTTGGGAAGGAATAACAAATCTTGTTGCAGAAGCAAAAATTTCTGTAAAGGATGTTGACTTTACACTTATGGGACTTGCAGGAATTGACCATCAATTTCAACATGATGCAATGTGTGAAGAAATGAAAAGCAGGGGACTTGAAAATTTTGCTATTTATAACGATGGATTTATTGTTGTAAAAGCAGGTGCAACAGGTACTGCCGCCATCGGATATAATTGCGGAACAGGTACTTGCTGTAATGCTGTTGACCTTGACGGCAAAATGGTTCAACTGGGAGGTCTGGGAGAATTTTCCGATGATAAAGGTAACGGAACATGGATCGCAATTAAAACATTTAAAATCATCTATGATGATGTTGTTCTGGGTAAAGAGAAAACATTGATGAGTGAAATGTATTTTGATGAGTTCGGAATAAAAAATAAAGAGGAGTTTTTGTCATCCGTTTCCATGGCGGAATCAGAGGACAGAGGCAGATATATAATGCGTCTTATAGATTTCTTCTTTGATGCGTCAAAACTCGGTGATAAACCGGTTTTGGAAGTTATTGATGAAATGTCGGAAAGAGGAGCGGATTATATTGTTTCCCATCTGAACAGTCTTAATTTCGGAGACGGTGAAGTTGAAGTTGTCCTTTCCGGTTCGGTTCATACAAAACTTCCGAATGAAGTTTATCTTGACTGTCTTAAAAAGAAAGTCGATGAAAGAACAGATAAAAAAGTAAAATATATCAAGCTTACACAGCCACCTGTTGTAGGTTGTATAAACTGGATTTTTCAATCATACATAAAGTAAGGAGTAGTTAAAATGAAAGAAATTACAGTTGCGGTTATCGGTTCGGGCAGTACATATTGCCCTGAATTGGTTGACGGATTTATCAAGAGAAGAGATTCTCTTAAATTAAAGAAAATATCCTTTATGGATATTGATGAAAGAAAACGTACGATCGTCGGAAATCTCTGCGTCAGAATGTTGAAAAAGGCAGAGGTTGATTGTGAGGTAGTATTTACCGATTCTCTCGACGTTGCATTACAGGGTGCGGATTTTGTTGTAACACAAATTCGTGTAGGTAAACTTCCCGCAAGACATCTTGATGAAATCATTCCGCTTAAATATGACCTTATCGGACAGGAAACAACAGGTATCGGCGGATTTTTTAAAGCGTTGAGAACAATTCCCGTTATGGATAATATTACAAAGAAAATTGAAGAAATCTGCCCCGATGCGTGGCTTATCAATTTCACAAATCCCTCCGGAATTATTACCGAGTTTGTATTGAACCATACAAATGTTAAATCAATCGGTCTTTGCAATGTTCCGATAAATATGATTGATGATACGAAGGAAGATAAAGGCGATGATTGTGAAATCACTTATGTAGGTCTTAATCATCTCAGTTGGATCACTTCTGTTATAAAGGACGGTAAGGAAGTCCTTCCGGAACTTCTCGATAAAGGTTTTACCACAAAAACCATGGCAAATATTCAGGATGACGGTTTCTCCGTTGAATGTTTGAAAGCAATTCAGGGTATTCCTTCGTCATATCTTCAGTATTATTATTGCAGAGATGCAAAATTAAAACATCTTAAAGAGGATAAAAAGAGCCGTGCAATGGTTTGTATGGAAATTGAAGAAGATCTTCTTAAAATGTATTCCGATGAAAATCTTGTAACTAAACCGGATCTTCTTGACCGGCGTGGCGGACATAAATATTCACTTGCGGCGGTTTCTCTTATTGATTCCATTGCAAATGATAAAAATGACGTTCATGTTGTAAATATCAAAAATAACGGAACACTTCCTTTTATGGATGATGATGACGTTGTTGAAATCAGTGCGGTTGTGGGTAAAGACGGTGCAAAACCCGTTGAGGTCAAGAAAGAGACAAACCGCCACATGGTTAGCCTTATGAGAATAGTTAAAGCGTATGAAAAATATACCGTTGAGGCGGCAATGAACGGTGATGACGAGGCGGCAATGAATGCACTTATGGTTCATCCGCTTATCGGTGATTACGAAAATGCAAAGGCATGTTACGAAGAGATGAAAGTCGCTCACAGGAATTATCTTGAAAGATTTTATATCTGAAAAATATAAAACAATCCCCTTATCTTGATTATAATGAGGTGTTATATCTGAATTATTCGATTAAATTTAACAGAAAAAAACCGGATATAATTACCTTGACGGGGATTGTTTTTATTGTTGTTTCTTTACTTATTCTTGTTTGTACGGAACTTTTGAAAAATCCCGAAATACAACTTTGGTATTTTAAATATCAAAAATCCTTATCTCTGCTTGAAAACAGAATTGCATCAATGGACAACAAGTGGGTTATTGTGATTTGCATTTATTTTTTGTTTTCTCTGAAAGCAATTTTGCCCGTACCTTTGTTTCCCATTTCCTGCATTTGCGTTATTTCGGGAATTGTTTATAATACTTTGTCCTCTGTAATAATAAACTCTGTGGGTATGGTAGTGATTTTCAGCATCAGATATGCAATAGGGAAGAAGCACAGCAGTTTCACAAACAGATTATTAAAGTCATACGATTCTATATGGAAAATTCTCGAAAGGGACGGAAAGGGTAATCCGATTTTACTGTTTTCATGCCGTCTTATTCCCATGTTTCCCATAAATTCCGTAAGCAGTATTTACGGCAATATCGGATATGATTTTAACAAATATCTGTTGTTTTCCCTTCTGGGATTTTTACCGAAAATTCTTTCTTATTCGTATATCGGACGAAATGTTTACGATCCGCTTTCCGATAAGTTTTTAATTCCGATAATTATTTTACTTTTACTTTCCGGAATAGGATTGATTATTACAAGGCAGATTATCAATTATGCAAAAAATAAAGGTGATGAAAATGATAAATGATATTTTGAAAGATAAGTTTGATAAGGGTGAGTTTGACTCGTCATTAAAAAAAATCTATGTTTTCGATAAAGATGTTTCATATCAAAAAGAAAGATATTCAGATCTTGCCGATATGTATGTCAGCGAATACGGTGATGCGGAAAAACTTTCGTTTTACAGTGCACCGGGACGTACGGAGGTTTGCGGAAATCATACTGACCATAATAACGGAAAAGTTTTGGCGGCATCAATCAATCTTGATGCGGTAGCCGTTGTTTCAAAAAAAGACGGAAATATTACACGGGTAAAATCTGTGGGATATGACCGTGATGACGTTGATATTTCCGATCTGAATGTACATATCGAGGGCTTCGGAACCTCGAAGGAACTTATAAGAGGAATGTATGCCGGATTTGTGGAACGAGGATATAATGTGGGTGCATTTGACGCTTACACTACTTCTTCCGTTTTATCCGGTTCCGGACTTTCAAGTTCTGCGGCATTTGAGGTCCTTATCGGAACTATTCTGAATTATCTTTTCAATGACGGTAAGGTTTCTCCGGTGGAAATTGCTCAGATTGCTCAATTCTCCGAAAATAAATATTTTGATAAACCCTGCGGACTTATGGATCAGATGGCATCTTCCGTGGGAGGATTTGTAAAGATTGATTTTAAGGATACTAAAAATCCGGTTATAGATAAAATTGATTTTGAATTTTCTTCATGCAATCACTCTTTGTGCATTGTTGATACAGGTGGCAGCCATGCAGATTTAACGGATGAATACGGTGCCGTCAGAAAAGAGATGGAATCTGCTGCCGCTTGCTTCGGCAAAAAGGTTTTGAGAGAAGTTGATAAAGAAGATTTTTATAAGAATATCAAGAAAGTCAGAACTGAGGCAGGGGACAGAGCGGTTGTCAGAGCAATGCATTTTTTTGCGGATAATGACAGGGTTGATACCGAGGCGGAGGCTTTGAATAATAATGATTTTGAATTATTCAAAGAAAATGTTATTTCAAGCGGAAGATCTTCGTATATGTACAATCAAAATGTTTATTCATCAAAAGCACCCGGAGAACAACCGTTAAGTGTTGCACTTTGTATTGCCGAAAGGCTTCTTAAAGGTAAAGGTGCATGGCGTGTCCACGGAGGCGGTTTCGCAGGAACTATGCAGGCATTTGTCCCCAACGAATTACTTGATGAATATCTTAATGAGATGAAAGCCGTTTTCGGTGAAAATTCATGTTATGTTTTGTCCGTCAGACCTTGCGGCGGTGTTGAAGTTATATAAAGAGAGGAAGATTTTATGAAATCAGAAAGAATTTATTTGTATGAGGGAGAGAAAACAGTCTATCTTGATACATACCTTTGTGATGAATCTGAAGAATATTCAATAGGAAAAAGACCTGCCATGCTTGTCGTACCCGGCGGAGGATATCATTTCTGTTCTGCAAGAGAGGCGGAGCCGGTGGCAAGAGCTTATATGAATTACGGCTTTAACTGTTTTGTGTTGAGATATTCCTGTCAGGAAGAAGCGAGCCGTTTTATGCCGAAATGTTCAAAGCCGTTAGTTGATGCTTCTCTTGCTATGAAGGTTATACGTGAAAGAAAAGATGAGTTTAATATTGATGAAAATAAAATTGCGGCAGTAGGTTTTTCCGCGGGCGGTCATTTGGTTGCATCTCTCGGTACATTGTGGAATGATGAGTCGATCAAAGAATTTGCCGATATGCCTTACGGAATAAATAAACCGAACGCAATTATACTCGGTTATCCGGTAATTACATTCGGTTTGAGTACTCACGGCGGAACAAAAGATAATTTGCTTGGCAAGTACAATAATGATGAAAAACTTATTGAAAAATATTCCTGTGAAAAACAGGTTTCCGAAAATACTGCACCTGCTTTTATCTGGCATACCGCAACGGACGGCGCTGTTCCCGTTGTAAATCCCCTTGACTTTGCCAAAGCACTTGCGGAAAATAATGTTCCATTTGAACTTCACGTTTATCCCTACGGCGGACACGGAATGTCCATCGCAACAAAAGAAGTGGGAACAGAAGATCCTCTCATTTCAAGATGGGTAAGCGATTCGGTTCGCTGGGTGTACAGCATTTTTGATAAATAATGTTAATAAAAAAATCCCCGTGAAAAACTCACGGGGAAATTTTTTGAAAAACAATCAAATTATCTGAAGAAAGCAATAAGGAAGCATGAAACGAGAGTAAGTACAAAGAATACAACTGCAACCACTTTTGTGATTTTTTCAAGTTTTGCTTCAATGGTACGACCTTTATGCTTTCCGAAGAATGTATCGGCACCGCCGGCGATTGCACCGGACAATCCTGCTGATTTACTTTCCTGAAGAAGAACAACTATCGTTAAAAATACTGATAAAATAATAAGAACTGATGCTAAAATAATTTCATAAACTGCCATTTGTTTATACCTCCAAACATAATTCTTACATATTTTATCACAGTCTTAATTAAAAATCAAGAGTTTTATAAAATTTTATGCTTTAATTGGAAAAAATTTTATTGTATTGTAAAAAAATATCCGCAAATAATATTTTCAAGGTAGGTCAAATAAGCGTTTGCAGTCCTTCCTGAGAAGCCGTATCATAAAGGGGAAGCCTTTTCGATACGGTTTTTATTATCAAACTGTTTACAAATCAGGGAAAATCTGATATAATAAAAAATCATAAAGTATGTCGGAGGTGTATTATATGCTTTTTAACTCTTTGGCATTTGCGGTATTTTTACCTGTTGTTTTTTTACTGTATTGGTTAGTTCCGCAAAAATTCAAATGGATCGTTCTCCTTGTGAGCAGCTTATATTATTATATGAGTTGGGAACCGAAATACATAATCTGGATTTTTATAACTACCGTTGTTTCTTATTTCGGTGCAAGATTTATTGAAAAAAACGAAGAAGAAAAAAAGAAGAAGCTGTTCTTATCCCTTTCCGTAATAATAAATCTCGGACTTTTAGTTTACTTTAAATACTTCGTTTTCATTTCATCATCAATAGTCAGTATGTTAAAAATGTTTGCCTTACCCGTTGATGAATTGACTTTGAAAATAATTATGCCTGTGGGCATTTCATTCTATACTTTCCAGTCAGTAGGATATTTGGTCGATGTTAAAAAAGGAAAGGTGCAGGCAGAAAAGAATTTCGGTATTTTCGCATTGTTTATTTCTTTCTTTCCTCAGGTTTTATCCGGACCGATCGCCCGTGCTGACAGCCTTATCCCTCAAATTAAATCCGAAAAGAAATTTGATTTTGATAAAGCTTCTTACGGTGTCAGGCAAATGGCATGGGGCTTTTTCAAAAAGATGGTTGTATCCGCTGTTTGTGCTCAATTTGTAAATCCTGTTTTTGATAATCTTAAAGGGCAGAAAGGAATAGTCCTCGTTATTTCCGTTATCCTTTATGCTTTCCAGATCTATTGCGATTTCTCCGGTTATTCCGATATAGCAATAGGTTCAGCCGGGCTGTTCGGAATAGATTTGATGACCAACTTTAAAACTCCTTATTTTGCACAAAGTATCAAGGAGTTCTGGAGCAGATGGCATATTTCTCTGTCCACATGGTTCAGAGATTATGTTTACATACCTTTGGGCGGAAACAGAGTAAGTAAATTCCGTCATGCACTTAATTTGATAATAACATTTCTTGTAAGCGGAATATGGCACGGTGCCGCATGGACCTTTATTATATGGGGTTTACTTCACGGCATTTTACAGGTGATAGAAAACTATGTTTATAAAATCAAATTTTTTGCACCGAAAAGCAAGGAGAAAAAAATATTTTCTTTCCGTGGAATTGTAACGCTTTTGTTAACTTTTACGGTAGTATGTTTTACCTGGATTTTCTTCAGAGCAAATACTATCGGGGATGCATTTTATATTATCAAAAATATGTTTGCAGGTATTTTATCACCGGCATCATACATTAAACCCGGTATCAAATTCCTTGCAGGGGATATAGAATCCTTTGTCAGATTGGGCGTTTCAATGTTGATTTTGATTATCGGAGATTCATTTATGCTTAAAAATGATGTCTTCGAGAAGTTGGGAAAAATCAAACCTGTTGTAAAATGGTTAATATATATCGTTGTTCTTCTCGCAATCTTTGTTTTAACACCCAGCAATGCCAATAACGATTTTATTTACTTTAACTTTTAAGGAGGCGGAATTATGTTTAAACTTTTCAGAAATATCATTTCCTGCATCCTCATTGTATGTATTATTCTTGTATCTGTTTTCGCTTTGGGACAACTTATACCTAATCAGTATATCAAGTCCTATACGGCGGGGGTTGTTGACAAATACGAAGTATATAATTCCCCGGACAGAAAGCCTTCGGTAATACTTGTAGGCGGTTCTAATTTAGGATTCGGAATGAACTGTGAATATCTTCATAAGGTTACCGGAAAAGATTTTCTCAATATCGGAATACATGCAGGTCTTAAAAGAGAATTTGAATTAAATCTCGCAAAGACTAATGTTTTGAACGGTGATATTATTGTGTTGGCACTTGAATACAGTGCTTACATTGAGGATAAAATGAATGAACCGACAACATTTTATGCAGTTGACGGCAACAAAGAATTGATGAAACTTATTCCTGCCGACAATATTTTTAATTTGATAAGATATTATCCGTTATATCTTATGAAAAAGGTAATGGATGCCGTAACGAATCCCTATCCGAACCCCTCGACCGAAGCATATATGAGGTCAAATTTTGACGAATACGGCGATAATAAATTTGACAGACCTGTGAGCCTTCATGCTGATGAGGAAATGATTCCGTCTATTCATATCAGTAAAGAATATGTTTCTGATGAATCCGTGAAATCCCTTAAAGTTTTCAAAGAATACTGCGAATCGAAGGGTGCAAAGGTTTATATGAGTTGTCCGAGCGTTGACAAGAGATCCGTTATAACTTCCGAGAAAGAAATCAAAGAATTTGAACAGTACGTTTATGACCAAACAGGCATTGAACAAATTTCTTCCGTCAGTGATTATATACTTGACAGTTCGTATTTCTATGATACATATTATCATTTGAATAATACGGGTGTTCAGTACAGAACTGAATTATTTTTGAGAGATTTGGAAAAGGTTATGTAATTATGGATAATAAAAAAATTGTGATTTATGTCGGTCATTTTGAATTACCTGACAAAAATGCACTTGCTCACCATGTTATGGCAAATTGTTTCGCTATGCGTGAAGCAGGATATACTCCTGTTTTGATCGGATATAACAGAGATGCCGAAACGTCCGATTCTATTTTGGATACATACAGAGTTATAAACGGCTTTGACTGTTATGATATCAAATATCCCTTTTCCCTCAGCCAGTGGATTAAGGATATGTCAAACTATAAAAATATAATAAAGGTTGTTGAAAAGTATAAAACGGCAGGTGTATATGCAATTTCCTGTTTCGGAATCGGCTCACGTAATATGATGGGTATAACTGAATATTCAAAAAAGAACGGAATATTTACTGTTGCCGATGTTGTTGATTGGTTTGACAGTTATTCCGGCAATATTATCAAAAAAATCTATAAGATTTCTGATGATTATATCGGAGCAAAATTTGTTAAACCGAATATGAAAAATGCAATAGTAATCAGCAAATATCTTGAAAAATATTATAAGAGCAAAGGATGTAATACCGTTGTTGTTCCGTCTTTGACGATTGAGAACGATAAAAGGTTTGAAAATCTTCCTGAGTATATTAAAGAGGATACACTTTCGTTTATATATTGCGGCAGACCTTCTCCGGAAGGCTCAAAAGACAGGATAGAATGGTGTATAAAGGCTTTTCATAATGTTGCTCCGAAAAACGCAAGGCTTGATTTATTCGGATTTACTCTTGAAGAATATGTCGGATGGTTTCCGCAGTATAAAGAAGAAGCAATGGACGAAAGGATTGTATATCACGGTTTATGCAGTAACCGTGAATGTGTGGAATGCATAGCAAAATCCGATTTTTCACTTCTTGCAAGAGATATTTCAAGAACCACCATGGCAGGGTTTCCCTCGAAATATTCCGAAACCTGTGCATTGGCTACCCCGATGATAACAACCCCAACAAGTGATTTATCCGATTATATTGTCAACGGTGAAAACGGATATATTTCAAAAGAGGCAACTTATGAATCCTTTGAGGAGATAATGAAAGAAGTATCTTCATTAAGTAATGATGAAATAATAGCTATTCATGAAAATTGCAAAAAGAAGAAAAATACTTTTGATTACTCTTCTTATGTTACTGATTTTAAAGAATTTTTAGATAATTTACAATAAA
This sequence comes from Acutalibacteraceae bacterium, assembly GCA_045643165.1. GTDB lineage: Bacteria > Bacillota > Clostridia > Oscillospirales > Acutalibacteraceae > SIG575. The sequence goes on from JAZUKF010000110.1 coordinate 13,176, forward strand.
AAATTTGCAGATATTTGAAATGAAAATCAAATATCTGCATTTTTTTATATGTCGGAATAGGGTGTTCCGATATAATTTTCAGGTTTTGAATCAATATTATGACGGTAAATGCTCATAACCAATCCGATCGCAATATAGATGCAAAGTGTTGATGAACCTCCGGCACTCATAAAGGGTAATGTGATACCGATAACAGGTAAGAATTGAAGACACATTCCGATATTGATTATTATCTGCGAAAGAATCATAAATGCAATTCCGTAACATGTCATCATACCGGGGTTGTCCTTTGCCCTTTTTGCATTTCTTATGATTTTGAAGATAATTATTGAGAATAGCAATAATAAACCGATACAACCTATGAATCCCAATTCTTCACCGATTACGGAAAGAATCATATCATTTCTGCTTTCCGGAACAATTCCGTTTTGAGTAAATGTACCTTTGAATAAACCTTTTCCTAGAAATCCGCCGGAGCCGATGGCTTTTACGCAATATTCTTGCTGATAAATAACATCCTTATATGCTTCCGGATAAATCAAAGCAAGGAAACGCTCTTTTTGAATTTCCGAAAAAATGAAATTCCATACAATGGGAATCATGGCGATAATACCGAGAATTCCTATGGCAAAATATCTTAACTGAACATTTGCGACAAACATCATTCCGACAAAAATCAGCACGAAAACAAGTGCCGAACCGATATCACCGGTAAGAGCCACAAGTCCTGCATAAATCATAGCATGAACCGTTAATAAAATAATTGTTTTCAGTTTGTTTATCTTGTCGCAAACAAGTTCCAAATGAACCGAAAAAGTAACGATGAACGCAATCTTAACAAGTTCGGAGGGCTGGAAATAAAACGAACTTGTAATTTTTAACCAGGTTTTTGCATCGCTTCTTGCATCGGGACCTACTCCGAAAAAGAACAGCGAAACCATAATCAGAAAAGCAGCACCGGCAATAATGGGCCATATTTTAAGTATCAGTTCATAATCAATCATCGAAATAATGATTGAAATGACAATACCGATTACGATTGCAATAATCATTGTTCGTGTATCACGGGAAATTACTGCTCCGTCCGTTAATTTTCCTACGGTTGCACTGTGAACCATCAGCGTTCCGAAGAATGATGCCGAAAGGCAAAGAATTAACATTATCCAATCGGTGCTTTTAATAAATTTATAAATCGCTTTATTTATTCTGTCCAAGATTTCACCTCGCAGAATTTCAAATTAAAAGAATATATTTCACTCATTTTGTAATATTTTCTTTTTTATTTTTTATCTGAAAACTTAATGTAAGTAAACTGTCGGAGAGATGAACATTTTCAACGATTGAATCTGTATATTCCGATGCAATATTATAATGCGAAAAGTTCCAATATCCCTTTATTCCGCAATTATAGAGTTTCCCCACAACATCTGCGGCAGATTTTGTGGGAACACAAATTACTCCGACGGAAGGGGAGTTTTCACGACAGAATTCTTCAATGTTTTCTATTGAAAAAATTTCAATATCCTTTATAGTTTTTCCGATTAAATCAGGATTTTCGTCAAATATACCGATAAGCCTGAAACCTCTTTTTTCAAATTCCATGTGGCTGGCAATAGCATGTCCCAGATTACCTGCACCGACAATGATAACTTTTACAGTGTTGTCAACACCGAGAATTTTACCGATTTCCCTATAAAGTTGTTCAACATTATAGCCGTATCCCTGCTGACCGAA
>JAZUKF010000111.1:0-7898 GCA_045643165.1 Acutalibacteraceae bacterium
TTCGACCTGATAATGAGCGGGTTTTTGAACAGAATTTTGTGCGGAGGATGCAGGCGGGCTGACGCCCGGCAAAGACGACAAGCATAATTATGCCGAAAACACGCCATTTCAGGCGGGTTCGTATAAGTGCGTTATGCTTAAATAAAGTACCGTTTTGCGTGGGAAGTACCGAACGGTAAAAAGAGGGGATGTAATGCTTTTGTTTTGCTCAAACCAGTAGGGGACGGCACACACCGTAATATTATTCAATATAATATTTATCCTCTGCCCATTTTGCAGGATTATTTTCAATGTATTCCGCAATTCGCAAATAATCATTTTCATCACGGATAACGTCGGATGGTGTTGAACTTTCGTCCATAATAAGTGATATATTCTCAATATACACATATCAACTTTCGCAACAATTATATTGCAAAACTGTTTATAAGTCAATGAAGTCGCACTATTTCTTCCGTTCTCTCTTTTTCATTCCTTCATTAGCAAAGGGACTTCATTCAAAAAAGTCCCTTTTGTCGGTAGACAAAAGAGACTTTTTTGTTGGCGGAGAAGGAGAGACTCGAACTCTCGCGCCGGTTACCCGACCTACGCCCTTAGCAGGGGCGCCTCGTCACCAACTTGAGTACTTCTCCATTGGTAGCGTTCTTCTCAAAATATGAACAAGCAAAAAGCTTTATTTACAAAAGTGGCGGAGAGAGTGGGATTCGAACCCACGGTACGTTGCCGTACGACGGTTTTCAAGACCGTTCCGTTATAACCACTTCGGTATCTCTCCGTTTGCACCTTGTTATACTAACACAAATGTGTAAATTTGTCAACACTTTTTTAAAAGAAAAACAGAAAAAATCCGAAATTCTTTTAAAAAACTTTTACCGTAATTTAAAGAATAATATTTTTGACTTCGTCGGCAGTTTTTGCAATATGATCCGCACCTGCATTGCAAAGTTCTTCCTCATAATCGAAGCCGAAAACAACGCCGATACAGGGGATGCCGACTTTCTTTGCACCGAGAACATCATAATGTCTGTCGCCCACCATAATAATTTTCTCGTTACCCGTTTCGGTAAGATTTGAAATTGCCCTTAAAATAATATCTTCTTTACCCTCTGTTTTGGAGTGCAGAATATCACCGCATACGGTATCGAACAGGTCATAAATGCCGACCTTTTTCAATATTCTTTCAAAAAACACTTCCGGCTTGGATGATGCAATGGCAAGTTTCACACCGTTATTGCGAAGGGATTTAAGCAAATCTTCAACACCGTCAAAAAGTTTCAGCCTGTACATGGCATTATCAATATAAAGTTCACGGTATTTTGCAACAAGTTTTTCCGCCAAATCATCGTCAACACCGATAACATCAACAAATCCGTTGTGAAGCGGCGGACCGAGGAAAGCATTTAACGCATCCTTTTCCGGGATGGGAAGATTGTACGCTTCCAAAGCATAAACTATGCTGTCGAAAACGCCTTCTCTTGTGTCTGCTATTGTTCCGTCAAAATCGAATACGGCAATATCATATTCCGACATAAAACAAATCCTCCGATTTTATTTTTTTCTGAACATCTGTTTCATTCTTAATTCTTTTGAAAGAATTTTCTTTCTGAGCCTGAGATTTTCGGGAGTAACTTCAAGAAGTTCATCATCTTTGATAAATTCCATGGACTGTTCAAGGCTGAGAACAGAGTGGGGGACAAGCCTTAAAGCCTCGTCTGCTCCTGCGGAACGTGTGTTTGTCATCTGCTTCTTTTTACATACATTACAGGTAACATCTTCATTTTTGGCACATTCACCCACGATCATACCTTCGTAAACTTCAACGCCGGGACCTACAAACATTCTGCCTCTGTCCTGAGTATTGAAAAGTCCGTAGCCTGTTGTTTCGCCTGTTTCATGGGAAACGATAGAGCCTCTTTCCCTTGTTTGGATGTCGCCTGTGTAAGGCTCGTAGCCTTGGAAAAGCTGGTTCATAATTCCGTTACCGTTAGTGTCAGTCATAAATTCCGACCTGTAACCGATAAGACCTCTTGAGGGGATTTTAAATTCAAGATGTGTAGTACCGCCGTCACGTGTACCCATATTTTCAAGTTCCGCTTTTCTTGAACCTAATTTTTCGATTACAACACCCACATAGTTTTCAGGCACTTCAACAATGAGAAGTTCAATGGGTTCCAAAAGTTGACCGTTTTCCTCTTTATAAATAACTTTCGGTCTTGATACCTGAAATTCATATCCCTCACGTCTCATTGTTTCAATGAGGATCGAAAGATGAAGTTCACCACGTCCGGAAACTTTGAATGTATCGGTGGTTTCCGTGTCCTCAACCCTCATACTTACGTTGGTTTCAACCTCTTTGTAAAGGCGGTCTCTGATATTTCTCGAAGTAACAAATTTACCCTCACGTCCTGCAAAGGGACTGTCATTTACAATAAAATTCATTGAAATGGTGGGTTCGTCGATTTTAATGAAAGGCAACGGCTCAACACAGTCCGGTGCACAGATAGTTTCGCCGATATTAAGTCCGTCAATACCGGAAACGCAGATGAGATCACCTAATGAAGCCTCATCAACTTCAATTCTTTTCAAGCCTTCAAACTGATAAAGACGTGAGATTTTAACATTCTGAGTTGTTCCGTCAGTTTTACAAAGTACAACACTTTCGCCCTTTTTAACATGACCTCTTTCAACACGTCCCACACCTATTCTGCCGATATAATCATCATAATCAAGGGATGAGAAAAGCACCTGTGTCGGACCGTCAAGGTCTCCTTCGGGAGCATCAATATTTTCAAGGATTGATTCAATAAGCGGACGCATATCGCCTTCACGCACGGAACTGTCAAGGGAAGAATATCCCTCTTTTGCAGATGCATAAACAACGGGGAATTCAAGTTGATCCTCGTTTGCACCGAGTTCTATAAACAAATCAAGTACCTCGTCAATGACCTCTTCAGGTCTTGCACCGGGACGGTCGATTTTATTGACAACAACAATAACTTTCTTTTCAAGTCCCAATGCCTTTTTGAGTACAAACCTTGTCTGGGGCATACATCCCTCAAAGGCATCAACCAGAAGGAGAACTCCGTCAACCATCATAAGGATACGTTCAACTTCACCGCCGAAATCGGCATGTCCGGGAGTGTCAACAATATTTATTTTAGTATCCTTGTAGTGGATGGAAGTGTTTTTGGAAAGAATTGTAATTCCTCTTTCTCTTTCCAGGTCATTGGAGTCCATTACTCTGTCCTGCACCTGTTCGTTGCTGCGGAAAGTACCGCTTTGCTTAAGCATTTCATCAACAAGAGTTGTTTTACCGTGGTCAACGTGTGCAATAATTGCTATGTTTCTTACGTTTTCTCTTTTGCTCAAAATATTTCACCTTCAAAAATAATTTCCCGTCATTATATCACATTATCCGAAAATATACAACCTTTATATGCCAAAGAACCTCCGAAAAACACAAATTTCATTGAAGTAAACAACAAGAAATGGAAATAAAAAAATATTTTGTTGAAAATTTTTTTGAAAATATCCTTGTAAAATGCAGTCGGAAAAGTGTATAATAATAAGCAAGTATCTTTTTGAGGAGGTGTAACAGTGAAATATATAATCAATCCGGCATCATGGTCAAGTATGTTTGCCGTTCCCACAGAAGTTGCGGATAAGCACTTACGTCTTGCCGGAGCGGTTCAGTTAAAAGCACTGTTATGGTTGTTACGCCACTCAAATGATAATGTTGATACGGAAGATATGGCTAATGATTTAGGATTATCAACGGCTGATTTGTCAGATGCGATGTACTATTGGATCGAAGCCGGTATCGTTGTGGAAAACGGTAATGATATTGTCTTTAAAAAGAATGATAAAGAAAATTCCGACGATACTGTTATTCCCGAAAGAAAGGTAAATAAAGAAAAGAATGAGGAAAAGCAAAAAATTCTTCCTGTAATCGAACTTGTAAAGCCCACCATGGATCAGGTTGTGGCAAGGGGAGAAGAGGATGCGGAAATCAAATTTCTTTTTAATGAGGCACAGTCGATCCTGGGCAGAACAATAGGTTTTGACGGAATGTCAACTCTCCTGATGATGCACGACGGTTACGGTTTACCGGTTGAAGTTATAATGATGATGATTCAGTATTGTAAATCCATCGGTAAGGATTCAAATACGTATCTTTCAAGAATGGGCAAGGATTGGGGACAGCGTGAAATTGATACCATCGAAAAAGCGGATGAAATTATTTCCGAACTCCGTGCGGCTGATTCCTTATGGTATGAGTTTAAACGCCGTGCCGGTTTTGTCAATCCCCAACCCACTTCTTCTCAAAGAAAATATCTGAGCGTATGGTATAATGAATATCATTTTGATATTGAAATGATTTATGCCGCTTACGAGGAAATGGCGAATAATACCACGAAATTATCTTTCAGTTACATAAATAAGGTTTTGGAGAACTGGCATAAGGACGGAATTAAAACTCCCGAAGAAGTTGAAAATGCGAAGAAACTCAGGAAGAAGAAATCGGTTAAGAAATCGGAAAACGGTTCCGTTCCCTCCTACGATATAGACGGATTTATGGAGAAAAACGAAGGGGAAGAAATAGTTTACGTGAAAAAAGGTGAATGATAATGGCTTTTGATAAAGCAGTTTACAATAAGGCTTTGGCGGAAATCGAGGAGCGAAGAAGAAACGCCGAGGATGACAGAATAAAACGTCATGATGTGTGTGTTGCACGTTTTCCGAGGATTGCACAGTGTGAAAAGGAAATGAGAGATACCGCTCTTGAAACGGTAAAGGTTATCGGAATGGGACAGAATGCGGAGCAGTTTGTGAAAAATCTTTCCGAAAAAAACCTTAAAGCCCAGGCGGAAATTGCCGATATCCTTAAAGGTGCCGATTTGCCCGATGATTATCTTAAAATAAAATATACCTGTCCGGAATGTAATGACACCGGTTTTGTTGAGGGACGTATGTGTTCATGTTTAAGAAAACTTATCCGTACCGTTTCTTTTAAAAATCTTTGCGGAAAATTTCCTCTTGAAAAGTCCACATTTGATAATTTTAATTTATCGTTTTATCCGGATTGCACGGATGAAAAAGGCGTAAATATCAGAAAGAAAATGACGCAGATTTATAATTTCTGCAAGGCTTATGCCGATGATTTCGGTACAGGCTCCGGTAACATTTTGATGATGGGGGAGACGGGACTTGGTAAAACTCATCTGTCCCTTGCCATTGCCGGAACTGCGATTAAAAAAGGTTACGGCGTAATTTACGGCTCTGCTCAAAATTTGCTGAACACTTTGGAAGATGAAAAATTCGGCAGAATTGAAAACACCGGTGCGGAAAAATCCTTGCTTGAATGTGATTTGCTGATAATTGACGATTTAGGAGCGGAATTTTCAACGCCTTACACCGTTTCCGCAGTTTACAACATAATCAATACCAGAATGATGTCGAATAAGCCTGTTATTATCAGTACAAATCTTTCCGTACAGGATATTGAGGACAGGTATATGAGAAGAGTTACATCAAGAATATTGGGAGAATACAAAGTTCTGGTTTTCCGTGGCAGGGATATACGTTCCGCCGGGGAGATTTAATTTTAGTTTTTGAAAGGATTTTCACTTTTTATGTCAATAAGAAACAGCGAGAAAATTCCGAAAAAGCCGAAAATACATTCCGTAACCTGGTTTGTTTGCAGATTGCTTTTGTTTGTTTGGGGAACGGTATTATTCCTTTTCGGATATACTACACAGTTTTTGCAGGCTCTTTTTGCCATTGCCTTTACCCATCTTTGGGATATGTTTCAGATGTGGGGAGGAAAAACTTTTATAAAAAGAGTGCCTTATTACTGTCAGACACAGCTTAATCTTTTCATCTGCATAGGCTGTGTTGTGGGTACAACCATGAATATGTTTACGGATTTTGAATATTCCGATATAATTCTGCATACCTTTGCCGGATATATTTCCGCAACATTTATGTTTGAATTTGCACCTATAATTAACGGTAAAAACCGTGAGACGGGACCTGCCATGCAGGCTATGTTCGCACTTCTCGGTGCAATGACGTTGCTTATCGGATGGGAATTTTACGAATTCAGCATGGACAGGATCTACGGAATGACTCTTCAATGCTCGTCGCCTTTCGGTGAAAGCGGACTTGTGGATACAATGTGGGATTTGATTGACGGTGCAATAGGTGCTCTTGCTTCAATGTTTATAAATGCTTTCAGAAAAAATAAAAAGATAAATAATTAAAGGAGTGGTTAAATGTTTGTCGGAAACACTTTGAAAAAATACAGAAAATTCAAGAAACTTAAACAGAAAGATATTGCAGAAATGCTGGGTGTAAGCCGTTCAACCTACACGAACTACGAAACGTCCTCTTCATTTAATCCGGATTTATTGACAACACTTAAATTCTGTGAAATTTTCGGTGTTTCAATAAATACTTTTTTGGATGACTGTGCTATTGACTCAAAAGAATTTATCAGAAGCGACGGCAAAAAGTACGAGGACGATATAGATAAATCCTCTGAATTTGATATACTTTCCTCGGAGGAAAAACTTTTAATAAAATATATGCGTTCTTTACCCGAACCTATCAGGCTGAAATTTGTAACACATTTGAAGGAAGAAATTTACAGTCTGATGTAAGGATTTGTATATTAAAATAAAAACCGCTGAAAGAAACTGTTTTCTTTCGGCGGTTTTTTTATTAAGTCAGTCTTTGTTTTCTTTGTCCTTTTCGATTACGGCATCCTTTTTCTTTGATGTGAAAAACTGAATATTTTTCTCAACTTTATTTTCATCAATGAAATTTTCGGCATCTTCCGGAGAATTATTATTCTTTTTGCGTTTTGAAAGCGTTACACAGCAAATCAATGCGATCAACGAACCCACAAGAATAATAATCGGAACAGGGGAATGTTTTTCACCGGTGGGTAATGATACCTGCGGAGAGTAAGAAATATCGGCGGCAAAAACATTGAATAAAATGCTTAACACTCCCAAAAGCATGAGAACCGCAAGAAAAACAGCGATTACTCTTACAAAAGTTTTATTTAACATAATTTTTATCCTTTCTGAACATTCATTAGGGATTTCATGGAACTTTCGATTTTTTCGGTCAGTTTCTGTGCATCATCCTTTGTTTTTGCACAGGAAGTAATATAAACTTTGATTTTCGGCTCTGTGCCGGAGGGACGGATAATGGCACTGCATGAATCGGGAAGCTGATATGAAAGAACATTTGATTTCGGTAAATCAATCTGTGAAATAATTCCGCTTTCACATTCCCTTGCAATGCTCTTTTTGTAGTCGGAAATTTTCAAAACTTTAAGCTCTGCAATAGTTTCGGGAGGATTATTTCTCATATTCTCCATCATATCGCCCATAATTTTCATACCCTCCGCACCGTCAAAGGTGAAGTTGAGCAATGAGTTTTGATATATTCCGTATTCATCATATATTTCATTCATAACATCGACGAGAGTTTTGCCCTGCTTTTTATAGTATGTTGCCATTTCGCAAACCAGCATGGAAGCCACAACGCCGTCCTTATCTCTTGCATAAGTTCCCGCAAGATAACCGTAACTTTCCTCCATACCGAGAATATATCTGTCCGCTTCGCCTTTTTCTTCGAGTTTAGTGATAAGTTCACCGATATATTTAAATCCGGTAAGGAGATTTTCTGTTGTTGCACCGTATCTTTTCGCAATGGAAGCGATAAGTTCGGACGTAACGATAGTTTTAACTATTACGGGATTTTTCGGTAAAGTGCCGGCTTCTTTTTTACAGGAAAGAATGTACTGCGTAAGCATTGCACCCACTTCGTTACCCGTCATAAGTTTATATTCATCATTTGTTCTTACCGCAATTCCCACACGGTCG
>JAZUKF010000112.1:0-6482 GCA_045643165.1 Acutalibacteraceae bacterium
GCCATGGCGGCAACGATTTTCGCTTCGGTTGCAATGGAAGCATGGTCTGTTCCCGGCAGCCAAAGTGTATCATATCCGGACATTCTTTTAAAACGGACAAGAATATCCTGAAGAGTGTTATCAAGAGCATGTCCCATGTGAAGCTGACCGGTAATGTTCGGTGGCGGAATTACAATCGTATATGACTTTTTACTTTCATCCGGTTCGGCGTGGAAATACTTTCCGTCAAGCCAGAACTTATAAATTTTATCCTCGACCTCTTTCGGATCGTACTGTTTAGCAAGTTCTTTTGCCATATTACTTTTCTTCCCTTCTGTTTTATCCTAAAAACATATATACTGATATATTATCCCACTATATGTGTGTTTTGTCAATGGTTTAGGGCATAATAAAAATAAAATCATATTTCGGAGGTTAAAAATGAATATTACGGTAGCGGGAACAGGATATGTGGGACTTGTTGCGGGAGTATGTTTTGCAGAGGTGGGACATAAAGTCCTTTGCACGGATACGGACGGCGAAAGAATAAAACTTCTTAATGACGGCATCTGCCCGATTTACGAAAAGGGACTTGAAGAATTATTAAAAAAGAATCTTAAAAATAAAAATATATCATTTACCGAAAATTACAAAAAAGCATACGAAAAACCGGATGCAATTTTCATCGGCGTGGGAACTCCCGAAAAGGAGGACGGTTCGGCGGAGTTGGGATATATTTCCGCCGTGTCAAAGCAGATTGCCGAAAATCTGAAACAGGACTGCCTTATCGTGGTAAAATCCACCGTACCCGTAGGAACAAACGATATGGTTGAAAAACTGATAAACGATTTTCTCGTCAGCGATGTTAAGATTGATGTTGCCTCAAACCCGGAATTTCTTTCTCAGGGTTCTGCCGTAAACGATATGATGAACGCACAAAGAATTATTATCGGAACAAAAAGCAAAAGTGCGGAAAATATGCTCCGTGAAATCTACAAACCATTTAAATCTCCGATTGTCTGTGTGGGCAGACGTTCGGCGGAAATGATAAAATATGCTTCAAATTCTTTTCTTGCGTTGAAAATTTCCTATATGAATGATATTGCAAACCTTTGCGAAGCCGTGGATGCCGATATTACCGAAGTGGCAAAAGGTATGTCATACGATGAAAGAATAGGGAAAAAATTTCTGAAAGCAGGTATCGGATTCGGCGGTTCATGCTTCCCGAAGGATACAAAAGCACTGATTTATCTTGCCGAAAAAAATAATATTCATCTGAAAACCGTGGAAGGCTGTGTCCATGTTAATGAAAATCAAAAAAACGTGCTTTATAAAAAAGCCTGTGAAAGATTTTTAACATTAAGCAGATTGAATATCTCGGTTTTAGGTGTAACCTTTAAGCCCGGCACGGATGATTTAAGAGAATCCCCCGCTTCGGCAAATATCAGAAAATTTTTAAATGACGGTGCAAATGTTAAAATTTACGATCCGGCGGGAATGGAAAATGCCCGAAAAATATTTCCCGAAGGCAATTTCCTTAACGGAAAAACAGAATATTCCCACTCTGCAAAAGAAGCACTTTCCGGTTCTGATGTATGCTTTATTTTTACTGAATGGGAGGAATTTATGTACCTTACTCCCGATGATTTTCTTGAAAATATGCGACGTGCCGTAATCTTTGACGGACGTAATATTTTTGACAGCAGGAAAATGGAATTGAACGGTGTGGAATATCATTCAATCGGAAGAAAATAATTCTTGAAATAATATAATAATTGTTGTATAATATCCTCACAACAAATAAGGGAGTTGATATTGTGGCTGAAAAAGTCAGACTCGGTATTGTGGGAATAGGTAATCAGGGCGGAAGTTATCTGAAAAGTTTTGCAAACGGTGAACTTTCCGATGAAATTGATATTACCTGCGTTGCCGATATTGATGCAAGAAGATTTGAAAATGCAAAAGAAAAAATTCCGGATGTGGTTTGTTTCGATACTGCGGAGGAACTTTTTAAATCCGGTTTATGCGATGCGGTAGTTATCGCCACACCTCATTATTTCCATCCTTCCATGGTGATTGATGCTCTTAAAGCAAATCTTCACGTTTTAAGTGAGAAGCCTGCCGGTGTTTATACAAAGCAGGTTAAAGAGGCTATCGAATTTTCAAAAAAATCAGATAAAACCTATGCGATGATGTTCAATCAGCGTACAAGCCCCACTCACATGAAAATTAAAGAAATCATGTCAAGCGGTGAATTGGGAGAGTTAAGAAGAGTAAGTTGGATCGTTACCGACTGGTACAGACCTCAGGCGTATTACAATTCAGGTTCATGGCGTGCCACATGGTCGGGTGAAGGCGGCGGAGTAATGCTCAATCAATGCCCCCATCAGCTTGACTTATGGCAATGGTTCTGCGGTATGCCGAACAAGGTAAGAGCATTTTGCCACGAGGGTAAATGGCATAACATTGAGGTTGAAGACGATGTTACGATCTATGTTGAATACCCCAACGGTGCAACAGGTACTTTCATCACCTCAACAGGTGATTGGCCCGGTACAAACAGACTTGAAATCGTTTGTGAAAACGGTACTCTTGTATGTGAAAACAGCGTTGAAAGAAAGAAACAGATCATCAGAGTTTACAAAATTAAAAACGGACTTACAAACTTCACCAATACGACTGAGGGCGGTTTCGATAAGCCTAAGGGAGAATGGGAAGAAGTTGAGGTTATCAATAATAACATTTCTCAACATGTAAATGTTCTCAATGCCTTTGCAGGACACATTCTTCACGGTACTCCCCTTATCGCCGAAGGTATTGAAGGCATTAACGGACTGACTATCTCCAATGCCGCTTTCCTTTCCTCATGGCTTGACAAAACGGTTGAAATTCCCTTTGACGATAATCTTTATTTTGATATGCTTGATAAAAAAATCAAAAATTCTACATACAACAAGGTTGTAGTGGAACAGACACAGGAAGATATGTCAACCACGTTTTAATAATCGAGTAGGAGGCTACCCATTAGTTGAGTAGCCGACCTCTCACACCACCGTGCGTACCGTTCGGTACACGGCGGTTCAATCATAAACAGTGCATAGACTTGTATGCTTCGGATATGTCATAATATCCCCTGCGTGCAAGTCTTTCGTTTGTAATGGTATGTGTCAGTATTCCACTGCCTGCGACAGCCCAATAGCCTTTCCGAGTGTTTCCGTTTCTGTATGCCTGCCATTCGGACATTCCCGATTTCTTCAGGTTCTGCACCTTTGTTCTCGGCAACTTCCACTGCTTCCGGATATACATTCGTATTCTTCGGCGTAGCCACTCGTTCCACATTTCTATCTCGTTCTTCATATCCGCTATTCCGTAATATCCAAGCCAACCTCTCATAAATATCTTTATGTTATTGAGTACGGTTTATAGTTTTCTGCCTTCTTCTTTCAGACTCCACCTCACGGTGGACGCCCTTGCCTTCGTCTAACAGTTCCTACTGCCAAGCCTGTAGCGGACTTTCACCGCCAAGTGTATATGCGTGCCGAGTACACCAACATGAAGCCTGCCGAGAAAATTCATCCCGGCAGGCTGTTTCAGACTGTAAAGTTTCCAAGATAATTCCCGCATTTATATCAAGAGGAATTCAATATATAAATCAGTTGCAAAAATGCAGAACTGTTATATTAAAAACTATTGCGGTTATAAATACCTGTTGAAGCGGAAATTGAATTACCGAAGAAAATTCCGTCGGTTTTTCCGCTGACGGCAATGTAATACATTACCGAACCCTCGGGTAACTTAACGGTAGCCTTATCGCCTACTGCTACGGCAGATTTTGTCGACCAACTTTCCTTTAACTTCAAATTGTCATATTCAAGGGGAGTACTTCTGTAAAAGAGGGTAACTTTCGGGATTCTTACTCCGTCCGGCAAATCAAAACCGATAGTGATTTTTCCGTTTTCTTCGGATATGCCCGTAATTCTTATATTGCCGTCGCCCGCTCCCGTCATTTCATTGGCAAAACGCACCGTTTCTTCAATATCGAAATCGCCGTGACTTAATCCGCTGATAAGCAGAACAGAGCCGTTCTTTGCCACTGCGGCAGATGAAGACGGAGCATCTGCGGGAAAAAACGGATCTTCATCACTGCTTACAAACAGTATGGGCGTTTTTAAATCGGGAAGCAAGGGCGTAGGATCCCATTTTTCAAGAATTGTTTCATTGTTGAAAAATGCTCCCATAAGTTCCCAGCAGCCGCTTCCGTAAATGGGAATCGCAAATTCAAAACGGCTGTCATAGCAGGCCGCAACGGTGGTAACAAGACTGCCCCACGAAATACCCGAAACACCTATCTGATCGTTGATAACCCTGTTATCTGCTCTTAAAATATTATTTGAAAGAACAATATCCGTCAGATAATAATAAAACCATTGTTCCGTAAATTTTTTGTCAATATCATCAAAATTACTGAAAGTTAAATGTGAATTTTCGTTTACGGTCCAGTCGGGATTATTATTTCCCTCAGCGGAGTAATATCCTGCTTTCGGCTGTTGACCGAAACCGTCAAAGGAAATGGCCGCATAGCCTCTGTCAACCCAATATTGAACCCAATCAGCCTGTGCGTGAACGCCTCCTCCATGAACAAGCACCATAGCCGGAACGGGATTATCGGCACTTGCATTTGCGGGAAATCCGATATATGCAAACACTTCGGTTTCCCTCCCCCGACATTTTTCACCGTCAAAAAAGATTGCCTTTATTCTTTCATCATCATAGAAAGGCTTTCTGCTATCGTCAACTCTGTATGAAGGTATATGTTCCTTCACTTTATTTATAAGGACAGTCAATTCATCCGAATATGCACTCTTTTCTTTTACCTTGTAATCGGTTACATACAGATTATTGATTTCAGGCTCTTTGCCGATAAGATTTTTTTCAACCAGATTTTTGAAAAATTCAATAATTCTGTTAAAAAACATTTTGACCTTTTCAATGAATGAGGGTGTAGCAGGTCTGTTGCTGTAATCCTTTGTGTCTGCATTATAAACCGTCAGACCGCCTTTGCGTGTCAGACCGATATCAGTTTCCTTTAAAGTTCCCGCCCGGGAATAATCAAAGGGTTCAAAGCCGAATTTAACGGCTGTCGAATTTTCGTCAAGAGAAAAATCGAAAGACAGTGCATCCTTAAAACCGGGATTTTCATAAACGGCAGAGCCGAGAACATTTCTCTTTTCGGCAGTACGGCGGATAATTGCTTTATTCGCATAATTTCCTATGGTGAAATAGAGTTCATCACCGTATGTCATATCCCAAAGAATGTTTCCGCTTCCCGCAAAATGTCCCGTATTATTTATTTCTTCAACGGAAAGAACCTTATTATCAGTCAGGAAAATATTGTTTATATATGTATTATTAAGGTCCGTGTAAGATGAAAAGTTTTCTGCTCCGAGACAGGCGACACTCTGACCTGAAAAAGCAAAAATATTATTCCTGATAATATTATTCTTACTGAGCGTTGTATTAAAGCAGGATGTACTGCAATTAAAAGCAAGGTTGTTTTCAATAGTCATGAACTCACAGCCCGAGTCAAGATAAATACCGTCTCCCGCATAACCGCCCTCACCGTCATAACAGGAACAATCATGGATAACGTTACCGCTGACAACTGTATTCTGCTGAATACCCAGCATATATATTCCGCCCAGATCCGAAAGTATTTCAAGACCGATGTTATAAATGAGATTATCCGTGATTTTAATATTCTCAGTCGGATTTTCCCCGAACAGCCACATAAATCCGGCAGATATGCCGGTATAGTATCCGTCATGGATTTCATTGTTTGTTATTAGTGCCGTATCGCAGTAAGTAACGATTATTCCGCAGGCACCGAAAAACTGTCTGCCGTATTTTTCGATTTCGCAGTTTCTGACAGTAATGTTTTCCGCAATATTATCACGGATTTCATCAATTTTTTCTCCGATATAGAACCTGCCTCCGATAAAAATCCCGTTTGCTCCTATATCACCGAAATAACAGGAATCAACAACGCAGTTCTTTGCTCCTGTGTAATAGCGGATAGCCGTCGCACCGATATTTTCAAAATCGCAATTTTTAAAATTGATATTATCCGAATAAATAACATCAATGGCGGCACATACGTCAACCGCACCCTGAACAGACGAAGTTTCGTAATCTCTCAAACGAGTGTGGATATTCATATTCAGATATTTATCATTTGAATATTCCCATCCGGTATTTTCAAATCTGATATTTTCAAATGTAATTCCCGATGAATTTTCAACGGTCATAAGCAGTGCTTCCGTTGATGCATAAAGCACAAGACTGTCCGCTGTTTCTCCCTCAAAGGGAACATAGTAAAGTTTATCGGTTTTTGAATCAAAGCACCATTCTCCGGGTTTATCAAGGCTTTCGAGAACATTTTGCAGAAAATATCTGTCGCCGGATTCAATCGGTCTGCCGGAATATCTTGCAAGTCTGAAAAGTCC
>JAZUKF010000113.1:0-8527 GCA_045643165.1 Acutalibacteraceae bacterium
AACATATTTATTTCAGGATGTAAATATCTTTATAAATGTTGTGTTTAACCTTGCCTCCCTTGTGTAAAGGGAGCTGTCAACGGAGTTGACTGAGGGATTGCCTGACTGAAACAATACCGTTTTTACAATGTTTTCGTAAACAGATAATTTCATTACGGCAGGAGCAAGCGCCTGCCCTACGCACAATTTGTAATTTATATCAAACATTGTAGGGAACGGTCTTGACCGTTCCGGGAAATATAATTTAAACCGAAATTATTATCTGTTATCTATTATCTGACTATCTGCTGTCTGTGATTTGAAGTAAAAAAAAGGCTGTCGCACTAAGCGGCAGCCCATTATAATATATATTTCGAATGAACAATTTGAAATTGTATTATTCAATACCCAACAACCAGTTAACGGTAACTCCCAGGGATTTTGCAATAACAACAAGTTCTTTATCATTTACGCTGCGAAGCTGACCTTCGATTTTTGAAAGACCGGATGCGTTTAATTCCATTCCGTTAATTTGAAGTTGTGCAAGTAAATCTTTTTGCTTCATGCCGAGTTCGTTACGTTTTTTTTCAATATTTCTGCCTACTAAATTTTTATTTCCGATATCCTGTACTCTTAAACGCATAATAATGCCTCCGTTGTTTTTATAATAACTGACGGGAATAATAAAACACACCACTGTTCAGATAGAAATAATCCCTGTCAGTTCAACGGTTATATTTTAATATAAGCATTAAAATTGTTCAATAATAAAACAGCATTGTTTATATAATAGTTACAGAATAGAAATAATTTATTAACATTTAATTCTAATTTAGAAACATCTTTTCCCCTCATTTCGACCGCATGGCTGTCCGTTTGCACAGAATTTACAAATTTCGTTCTTTAAAGGTTTACCGTCAAAATAATCACGGAGATTGGTAAGAGTTGTTCCGGCAATGTTTTCCAAAGCCTCTTTTGTTAAAAATGCCTGATGGGAAGTTACGATGACATTGTTCATACCGATTAAACTTGTCAGAACATTATCGTGAATAACAACATCGCTTCTGTCCTCGTAGAATAAATCCGTTTCTTCCTCGTAAACGTCAAGGCAGGCTCCCTGAACTTTTTCCGTTTGCAATCCCTCAAGCAATGCTTTACTGTCAATAAGTCCGCCTCTTGAAGTGTTTATGATAAACACACCTTTTTTCATCATTTTTATTGTGTCCTTATTGATAATATGCTCTGTTGATTCCGTAAGAGGACAATGCAGGGAAATGATGTCGCTTCTTTTACAAAGTTCATCAATGCTTACATATTCTATATCCGAATTTTCGGCAGGATAAGGATCGTATGCACAAACATTCATCCCGAGCCCTTTGCAGATATCAATGAAAATCCTTCCGATTTTTCCCGTACCGATAACGCCTACGGTTTTACCGTGCAAATCAAATCCCACAAGGTTTTTCAGAGAGAAATTATATTCTCTTGTTCTGTAATATGCTTTATGAAGTTTCCTGTTAAGGGTGAGAAGCATTGCCATTGCATGTTCCGCCACGGCGTATGGCGAGTATGCGGGAACACGGAGAATGTGTATTTTACCGTATGCCGCATCCAAATCAATATTGTTAAATCCGGCACATCTCATTGCAAGAACTCGTATTCCGTTGTTGTAAAGATTTTCTATTGTTTTTTTGTTTATATCGTCATTTACGAATGCCACCGCCGCATCATATTCCTTTGCAAGGACGGCAGTTTTACTGTCAAGTTTTACCCGAAAATAATCTATATCCATACCGAAATCTTTTTTGAATTTGTCAAAGTAGATATTATCGTATGTTTTAGTGTTGTAAAAGCAAATGTTGTTCATACTTTCCTCCGTTATACTTATTCATTTTACCTAATTATTAACATTTTGAATTTTTTTTGAACTACTGTAATATTTTTAACTTTTAATTGATTTACAGATAAAAAGATGGTATAATAAATTTTGAATTGTTTAGGCGACAGCCTATGATTGTGAGGTATTGTTTGTGAAACAAGTTCTCAGTTATATGAAAAAATATAAAAGCTCTGTAATAGCCGCAATGATATTAACTGTTTTCAATAACGGAACGCAGTTATTACTGCCGGCTATGATGTCTTTGATAATAAATAACGGTATTGCCAGAAGTAACACCGCAGAGGGCGTTGAGTACATAAAAAAAATCGGTTTCTATATGATTATTGTGTCCGCTTTTGCTCTTATTATCGGTATTATTTCAAGTTATTTTTCCTCAAAGGCAACGACAGGTTATGCAAAAGAATTAAGACGTGCGATTTTTGTTAAGGTTGAATCTCTTTCTCAATGCGACCTTGATAAGATTTCAACTTCTTCGCTTATAACAAGAAGTACCAACGATGTCAGACAGATCGAAAATATGGTGCTTACCTGCATGAGAATGTTGTTAAGTTCGTTGATTATGCTTATCGGCGGTACGATTATGGCATTTCTTCTCAATAAAAAACTTGCAGGTGCGTTGTTTTCGGTTGTGCCGATAATTCTTTTTATCGCATGGCTTGTGGCGAAGAAGATTGTACCCATGTACGATATTGTACAAAAATATACAGACAAGCTTAATCAGGTTTTGCGTGAAAAAGTCGGCGGTATCCGTGTTATCCGTGCATTTAATAAACTCAAATATGAGGATGACAGATTTAAGGATTCCAATGATAATTTAACCGGCATAATGTTAAGAATTAACCGCATTTATGCTTTGCTTATTCCTCTGGGAATGCTTGTTCTTATTACTATTCTCGTTTCCCTTGTATTCCTTTCTTCCAAGCAAATCGTTACCGCTTCCGTTGTAACGGAGGCAGGCAGAATTGCATTACAGAACACTGTTGGTAATTTACAGGCATTTATAATTTATGTTTTGCTTATTATTGCATCTATCACCCTTGCGGCTTCAATGTATGTTTTCATCCCGAAAGCGATGATAAGTGTAAACAGAATTAAAGAAATTTTTGATATCGAGTCTGAAATAAAATCCGCCGAAAATCCCGTAGACGGCAATAATGAGGGCAGAGTTACTTTTGACAATGTCAGTTTCAAATATCCCGGTGCCGAGGAAAATGTTTTGTCAAATATTAGTTTTTCCGCAAATCCCGGAGAATTTACCGCAATTATAGGCTCAACGGGTGGAGGAAAATCGACTCTTGTCAATCTTATACCCAGATTTTTTGATGCCACGGAGGGTAATGTTCTGATTGACGGCGTTAATGTTAAGGATATGGATGAAACTGTTTTACGCCGTAAACTTGCCTTTATTCCGCAGAAAGCCGTTTTGTTCAGCGGTTCGGTTGCGGATAATCTCCGTTTCGGAAACGAGAACGCAACGGATGAAGAACTTGAAAGAGCGTTGGAAATTGCACAGGCGAAGGATTTTGTTCATTCTCTGCCTGAGGGATTAAACAGTTTTATTTCTCAGGGCGGTAAAAATCTTTCGGGAGGTCAGAAACAGCGTCTTGCCATTGCGAGGGCGATTGCAAATAATTCCGAAATATTTATTTTCGATGACAGTTTTTCGGCACTTGATTTTAAAACGGATTCTCTTTTGAGAAAATCCATACGTGAAAATATCAAAAATGCCACGGTAATTATCGTTGCCCAGAGAATAGGTACTATTCTTGATGCGGATAAAATCGTTGTGCTGAAAGACGGCGAGGTTGCGGGTATCGGCAGACATAAGGAACTTGCAGAGTCCTGCGAGGAATATATAAATATTATGAAATCCCAATTATCACAGGAGGATTTCACATGAAAAAGAATAAAATAAAAGAAGAAAAAACATTTAATAAATATTCGTCATATTCTGCCAAGGGCGATAAGCCCAACGACAGACCGCAAAGTTTTAAAAAGACATTTTTCCGTCTTATGGCAGAACTTAAACCCATGAAAAAGATGATGTTTTTGATTGTCTTTTGCGGAATTCTCGGAACGGGTTTCAGCACCTCCGGTCCCTTGCTTTTAGGTAAAATCATTGACCGTATTCAGGAGCAGGTTACTAACCGTTTAAGCGGTTCTCCCGTAACGCTGAAACCTGTAATACTGATTTTACTTCTCGTTTTCGGCGTGTATGCTTTGTCATCTTTGATGACGTATATTCAGCGATATTCCATGGCGGGAGTTGCTCAAAAGGTTACCCGCTCTCTGCGTGAACAGGTTAATAAAAAACTCTCCTGTTTACCGCTTAAATTTTTTGACACAAATACAAAGGGCGAAATTCTTTCGAGAATTATCAATGATGTTGATAATATCGAACTGACTTTGCATGATAATCTGATACAGGTCATTACTTCATCCGTAAGTTGTATAGCCATGCTTTGTGCAATGATTTATTTAAGTCCTTCATTGACATTGATTATGCTTGCCATTATGCCTGTCAGTGCGTTTGCGGGTTTGATTATTCTCAACCGTTCAAAAATATATTTCCGCAGACAATGGAGCCGTCTCGGTGAACTTAACGGTCATATTGAGGAAATTTATACAGGTCATGATGTTGTAAAGGTTTTCTGCCACGAGAAAAGGGCTATCGAAGAATTTGACGAAATAAATGAAGAACTTTTCACCGTCAGTAAAAAGGCACAGTTTATTTCCGGTATGCTTATGCCTTTTATCAGTTTTGTAAATAATATCGGATTTGTTCTTATTTGTATCATCGGCGGAATATATATTTCTAAGGGTAAAGGAAATCTTTCTCTCGGTGATATTACGGCGTTCATCACTTGCTCAAAATTATTTCTTCAGCCCATTGTTGACCTTTCCAATATTTCAAACCATCTTCTTTCTTCTCTCGCTTCTGCGGAAAGAGTTTTCAAGGTTGTTGAAGAGGATGAGGAAATACCGGATAAAAAGACCGCTTTGCCGGAGGACTTTGAAAGTAAGATCGAATTGAAAAATGTTTCATTCTCATATTTTCCGGAAAAGCCTTTGATAAATAATATGAATTTGACCGTTGAACCCGGTGAACTTATCGCCATTGTAGGACCTACCGGTGCGGGAAAAACCACACTTGTAAATCTTCTTATGCGTTTTTATGAAATAGGCGAAGGAAGTATTACCATCGGCGGATATGACATCCGTGATATTTCAAGAGAAAGTCTGCGTAATGCTTTCGGAATGGTATTGCAGGATACATGGCTGTTTAAAGGAACTGTCAGGGATAATATCGCATACGGTAAATCGGATGCCACAGATGAGGAAATTATCGCCGCCGCAAAGGCAGCAAAGGCTCACAGGTTTATTATGACATTATCCGATGGTTACGATACTGTCCTTGATGAGGACGGATTGAATGTTTCCCAGGGACAAAGACAGCTTCTCACCATTGCAAGAGCAATTCTTGCAGATCCGGCAATTATGATCCTTGATGAAGCCACAAGTTCCGTTGATACGAGAACGGAGGTCGAAATTCAAAACGCAATGAAAACCCTTATGCAGGGCAGAACTAATTTTGTTATCGCTCACAGACTTTCTACCATTCGTGATGCGGATAAAATCATTGTTGTCAATGACGGTGCGATTATCGAAAGCGGAACTCATAAAGAGTTGATGTCGGATGATACGTTCTACCGTGAATTATATAACAGTCAGTTTGTTAATTCATCAAACTGATTTGAAAGGATAAGTATGAACAAGACATTTTCTGAGTTGAGAGAAAAATATCCCGTTTTTTCATTTAACGGTTATTCGTTAAAGAAAGAGGGGAGCAGAATTAAAATAGAATATGATTTTTCTTTTGACGGACTTGTATCCTTTCATCCCGTTACGGAAATTGAAATATCAAATCTTGATTTGATAAACGATTTTAATTCCGATATGGGAAAAGATATTATTTTTTCTCTGGGAATGGTTGAGGCGGTCAGTTATTGGAAGTCCTGCTGTTCTCCCGTGTTTGAGGTAAAATGCGGTTATTTAGATGAAAAAGAAATTGAGTGGTGGAAAAAACTCTATTTCGGCGGTCTGGGAGAATTTTTTTACAGGAATGAAATCGAAACTGATTTTAATTCTTTTATGACAATAAAATGTACCGTTTCCCAAACAGAAAAAAAATATACGGAATTTAATTCACGGGGATATAATCTTATTCCCGTAGGCGGCGGAAAAGACAGCGATGTTACAATTTCCCTTTTGAAAGAGGAGAAAGATAATAATTTCTTTTTCACCGTTAATGACCAACCTGCAAGGACAGAGGGTATTCTTGCGGCGGGATATGACGAAAACCGTGTTGTTAAGACTTACAGAACCATTGATAAGGAGTTGCTTTCTCTGAATGCAAAAGGTCATCTTAACGGTCATACACCTTTTTCGGCAATAGTTGCTTTTTTGTCCCTTTACTGTGCTTACCTTATCGGTGCGGAAAATATTATTTTATCAAATGAAGCCAGTGCAAACGAGGGAAATATTAAGGGAGTAAATGTTAATCATCAATATTCAAAATCCTATGAGTTTGAGCAGGATTTCAATAAATATAACTTTGAACGGTTCGGAATAAATGTTAAATATTTCAGCATTTTGCGTTGCTTTAACGAACTTCAGATCGCAAAACAGTTTTCCGGGTATAAATATTATCATCATGTTTTCAGAAGTTGTAATGCGGGAAGCAAGAAAAATATCTGGTGCTGTAAATGTCCGAAATGCCTTTTCGTTTATATCATTCTTTCACCCTTTAACAAGCCCGATGAGGTTAAAAAAATTTTCGGAACGAATATGCTTAATGACGAAAATATGAAGGATTATTTTGACGGTCTTGCGGGATTTTCCGACGTGAAACCCTTTGAATGTATCGGTACAATTGAAGAGGTTTCCGCAGCAATAGAAAAAGCGATTTCCCTTTACGAAAATGAGAAAATCGAACTTCCGTTACTCTTTGGGTATTATAAAGATAAAGTCGGTGAAATTTCAAATGAAAAAGCAGACTCTTTGTTAAAGGAATTTAACGAAATAAACAATGTTCCCGAAAAATTCGGCAAGTATATCAAGGAGATGTACGGTTATGTATCAAAAACTGATTGATTATTTTAAGGATAAATCCGTGTTAATTCTCGGCTTCGGCAGAGAGGGAGAATCAACCTATGATTTTTTAAGGAAATACTATCCCGAAAAAATAATCGGAATTGCCGATAAAAGAAATATAGAAATTGATGAAAGTAATGTTCGTCTGTTTACAGGGGAAGGCTATCTTGATCATATAAAGGATTTTGATATTGTGATGCAAAGTCCCGGTATATCTTTAAGAAGCGTTACCGTTCCCGAAAATACGGAAATTACAGGTCAGATGGATTTGTTTCTCCGCTTTGCTCCCTGTTTTAAAATCGGTATTACCGGCACAAAGGGTAAAACAACAACCACCACTTTGATTTATAATGTGGTTAAAGCATCCGGCAGAAAATGTTGTCTTATCGGAAACATCGGCGTTCCTGTATTTGAAAGTCTGAATGATATAAATTCCACCGTTGCGGTTATTGAAATGTCCTGTCATCAACTTGAATTTTCAACCGCATCACCCGATATTGCGGTTATGACAAACGTTTACCCGGAACATCTTGACCATTATAACGGTTTTGCAGGATATGTTGCTGCAAAATGTCATATTTTTGATTATCAAAACGAAAGTAATTATTTCATTTTTAATTCAGACCAGCAGGAAATGAAGGACCTTATTGATTTTAATTCAATAAAATCCGTGTTGGTTCCTGTAAGTTGTTATCTCGGTGATGAAGATGAATATTATAAATCATTAACGGTTTTGAATGATAATTTAAAAGGTTATCACAGTTTTCAGGATATATTCTTTGCCGCAAAGGTTGCTGAGTGTATGGGTATTGAAAAAGATGCGGTAATCCGGGGAATAAAAGATTTTGAAGGCATTGAACACCGGCTTGAAGAAGTTGGAACATATAAAGGCATCACCTTTTATAACGACAGTATTGCCACAATTCCCCATGCGGTAATGTGCGGTGTAAAGGCACTTGGCAATGTTGATACTCTGATTTTCGGCGGACTTGACAGAGGTATTGATTACAGCGTATTTATTGAAGATTTGAATAAAAGTTCAATTTCAAACTTAATCGGTCTCCCGGAAACAGGAGAAAAAATTATAAAGGAACTTGAAAAAATCGGTTCAGATAAAAATATGTTTATCGTTGACACCATGGACGAAGCCGTGGAAAAATCATATCAGGTTACCGAGAAAGGAAAAATTTGCCTGTTTTCTCCTGCTGCATCAAGTTATAACAGATACAAAAACTTTGAGGAAAAGGGCAGGCATTTTAAGAAACTTTGCAAAGAGTATTCTTTATTATAATTAAATAAAAGGCTCTGAATAATATTGTGTGGAATAACCTTGTAAATTACGCCAAAGAAAGCGACATGGAGAAAAGGAACATCTTCTTAACTTTCGTTTTGGCAACATTGAAAACTGCTAAATGCAGAGATTTATCAAACAGACCGGCAGTTCCTCCGGTCGCCTAATTAGAGTTTGTGGAGGTAAATGTAATGAAAAAAATT
>JAZUKF010000114.1:0-4261 GCA_045643165.1 Acutalibacteraceae bacterium
CAGATTGAGGTGTAAACATGGGAAAGAAAGAACCGGTTATCGAACTTGAATTATATCTTGTACGCCACGGAGAGTCCACGGGGAACGTACCTGATGACGGAACCGAAAAATCCTACGAATACCGTAACGATTTTCGTCTTACCGAAAGAGGAAAATTGCAGGCGGAATATTTGGGAGAAAGATTTGAGGATATGAAACTTGACTGTATTCTTGCAAGCGGATATTCACGTGCAATAGCCACAGCCTCTGCCGTTGCCTCTCATCAGCCTGACGGGGGATACAAGGATGTGGAAGTGCATCCGATTTTCTGCGAATGCGGTGTAACGGACTACAAGGGCAGAACCGTTGAGGAGATAAAAGAAGAATTTCCTCTTGCGAAAAAAGCAGTAGGTGCCGAGCATTTTGAACGTATGCTTGTAAGCGATAAAACCACCGGCGACGATGAGAGAATTGAAAGAGCAAAAAAGGCAATTTCCTACCTGCGTGAAAGATTTCACAACGGAGAAAAAGTGCTTGTTGCCGCCCATGCCTGTTTTAATACCTTTCTGTATTTTGCCGCAATAGGACTTTCTCCCGACCAGAAATTTGATGTGAATTTCTGCAATACAGGTGTAACGAAAATCGTTTTCTGGAAGGAAGGCACAGGTCCCTATGTGGATATCGGTGTCGTTTATCAGAATGACAGTTCACATCTTTATAAAAAATTTCCCGGATTTATTCAACCGGAAACATGAGGTAATATTATGGATTTTCAAACATTTCTCAAGAATGCGGGCAATGTCAGACCGAATAAAAATCAACTTCGTTTACTTCGTGAAACTCCCTTTTATGCCTTTGTGCATTTCAGCCCCAATACATATACAAATCTTGAATGGGGACTCGGCAACGAATCTCCCGGAATTTTCAATCCCGCAGACTTAGACTGCGACTCATGGTGTGAGGCGTTCAAGAGTGCGGGTATGGGCGGAGTTATACTGACGGCGAAACATCATGACGGCTTTTGTCTTTGGCAGACGAAATATACCGATCATTCCATGAAATCAAGTCCCTACAAAAACGGGAAAGGTGATATCGTGAAGGAACTTTCCGACTCATGCAGAAAATACGGTTTGAAATTCGGATTTTATCTTTCTCCCTGGGACAGAAACTGCCCATTTTACGGCACGGAAAAATATAATGAATATTACAAAAATCAACTTACCGAACTTCTGACAAATTACGGTGAGATTTTCCATGTGTGGTTTGACGGTGCCTGCGGAGAAGGTCCCAACGGTAAAAAGCAGGTCTACGATTTTGACGGATTTATCGAACTTATAGAAAAATATCAACCTGATGCCACATATTTCAACGACCACGGCATTGTGCGTTGGTGCGGAAACGAAAGCGGAAACGCACGCTTCTCGGAATGGAGCGTTGTGCCGAAGGAACTTTGTTACCTGAATAAAGAGGTTCAGACCGAAGGTGCTCTCATAAAGGGAAATCTTGAACAGATGTATAATACCGACTGCGATATCGGTTCACTCAGCAATATTATGTACTCGGAAGGGCTTGTTTTTTCTCCGTCGGAAATTGATATGTCTATCCGCCGAGGCTGGTTCTATCATGAAAACGAAGAACCTCACAGCCTTGACAGACTTTTTGCAACATACCTGCGTTCCGTAGGCGGAAATACTACCTTTAATCTGAATGTTCCGCCTATGCCAAACGGCAGACTTGACGAAAGAGATGTTAAAAGGCTTAAAGAATTAGGCGATAAAATCCGCAGTGAATTCGGTGAAAGCAAGTCATCGGACGGTAATTATCATACGGAATATTTTTCCGGCAATCAGTCGAAGCACGTCTTAACTTTACCGGAAAAGAGAAAGATAAAATATCTTGTGCTGGAGGAAAAAATTTCCGAAGGACAACGTGTTGAAAGTTTTTCGGTAAGTTACCGTTCAGAGGGAATTATCCGTAACTTCACCACCGCCACCACAATAGGCAACCGCCGTATTATTCCCATGGAAGCGGAAACGGACGAAGTGATTGTTGACGTTACAAGTGCCAGAGATAAGGTAATATTTGACCGCATGGAATTGTTTTAACAATACTGTCACAGTCTTTTCTTTATAAAAAAATATTCGGCAGATTTTAGGCTTTCTCATAAATCTGCCGAAATTTTGTTGACTTTTGAATAATAATATTCCTTTCCCTTGACAAACAATATATATTCTGATAAAATATCAATGCGATTTTGCAAAGAAACAGAATATGGAGACGTATCGAAGTGGTCATAACGGACATGACTCGAAATCATGATGCCCCTTGAGGGACGTGGGTTCGAATCCCACCGTCTCCGCCAAAGCGAAAACCTATCACGCAAGTGGTAGGTTTTCGCTTTGTATTATTCACTATTCACTATTCACTATTCATTATTTTAACGAAATAAAATCGGGTGCGGGTGTCCCGCCCTAACTTATTCACTATAAATCAAAGTGTCGATTTTTCAATAAAATTATCACTTTACAAAGTTTCGCTTTTATATTATAATGTGATTGAAAGTGATGTGCTGTTTATATGCAAATCGAACACTTTGCACTTCCGAACGCAACATTTTTACGTCTGCTTTTTTAAAAAAGCAGTAGCCTTTTTTTGATTAAAAACGCATAAGAAAGGATAATATTTATGAAAAAAATCGCATCATCTTTAATTGTTCTATGCCTTTTGCTTACGCAATTCCTTCTGCCCGTAACGGCAAAAGAAACAATAAAGGAGGTCAGCGTCGGCAGTTTCCGGTACGGCGATGACATTGTTACTCTTTCCGCAGGAATACAGGAAAGAATTTTAAAAAACTATAATATAGATATCGGAAAATTTGCCGAAGATTTTGACATCGGAGACAGAATTGTGCGGGACGGTCAGTTATATCTTGCCGGTTATTCCGTATTCCCGGCAGGCAATTACTCAATCAAATTGGACTTTGATGAAGATATTCCCGGCTTAAATAATCCTCTTATTTGTAAATTCACTATTACAAAAATTGATCCCGTAATTACGGATTTGCCCGAACCGATTGCCGATGTTTCTTACGGTAAATGTGAACCGCTTATCCTCGGCGGAAAAGTTAAAGGCGGTACAATGACGTACTCTCTCACCGGCAATGAGGTTGATTTTTCCGAAAAAATCCCCACCACGGAGGATGTACACGGTCCCGGTACATATTCGGTTTATTATAAAGTCATAGGTGATGAAAACCATAATGATTTACCTGTTGATTTTATCATTACGGACGTTACAACAGGCGTTTTGGTTGACTCCTTCACAGCGGAAAATGATGATGAATACACAAGAGGTTGGGGTACCAAGCGTATAAAGACCGCTTCTGACGGAAAGACCTATAATTATTGGGTTGACAACGACGGCACATCATCAACAATTATTACAGATGATGACATTATTTGGCTTTATGTTGAATATGTTGACCAAAGCGACATTAACGGCAACCCGATTTACCGCTCCTGCTGGTTCGGTATCAGTAACTTTCGTTCTATGAACGGACAAAGAATGTTTAAGACGGGAAGCCGTTTCCACGTCAATATTTTATCGCCCTATTCTGCTGAATGGCAGCCTTTATGGAATAATATAGACGGTGAGACACGTAAAAAGTTAAATCCCGACAAGTTGTCCATAATAGAAATCGGTATAACAAATCCGGACGGTAATGAATATAGTGACCTTGGTGATATGGCAGAATTATTTATGCAACATTCTTTCGATTTCTCCGATAAATCGGGCATAATTGCTTCCGGCATTGATGAGAACATTGCACATGTAGAAAAAACACTTCCCATGAGCGGACTCACCGCTCCTGAAAGCGGAAGATATTCGGTTTTTCTGCTTAACCATTTTGATTTTGCATTTTACTTAAATAATTCGGAAAATTCTCCGACAGGAAGCACGGTTTCCGACAGTAATTCGCCTGTTCTCACGATCTGCATAATATCAGGCATAGCACTTATCGCAGTCGGCACCGTAGTGGCATTGGTGGTTGTAAAGAAGAAAAAGAAAAAAGCAGAATATACTTTTTAATCTGTAAGCATAACGCACTTATACGAACCCGCCTGAAATGGCGTGTTTTCGACATAATTATGCTTGTCGTCTTTGCCGGGCGTCAGCCCGCCTGCATCCTCCGCACAAAATTCTGTTCAAAAACCCGCTCATTATCAGGTCGAAGAATTTTGTCGGAGAAAATTTGGGGCTATGCAAGGCAAAAACGCAGTTA